>JAFSDV010000013.1 GCA_017436035.1 Oscillospiraceae bacterium
ATAAATGTTACCGAATGGATTCGGCAAAAGATGTTCAGCACAAAAAACGCCACGAAGTGCTTAACGCAACTCCGGCAAATACCGAGGTTATCATGAAACGCTTGGGGCTACAGCCCGCCAGCGTACACCATACCAAATCTATTTTACCTGCATTGACCTGCAATGTCAAGGATAATTGCGGAAAAAACAAAGCGCGCCGGCAAAAAGTTTCCCGGGTTCTGCCAATGTCCGTTGACAACAAATCCCGCCCGTGGTAGAATAATTCCAATGCGGACACCGCAACAGAAAGATGTTCCTTAATTAAATAAATGCGGGCGTGGTGGAATTGGCAGACACGTTGGATTTAGGTTCCAATGGATTTCCGTGCAGGTTCAAGTCCTGTCGCCCGTACCATATCGAGTGTTCATAACGGATTTAGCCGTTGTGGACACTCGATTTTTCTTGATTGTTCCTTACATTTTTGATATAATGAAGATGAAAGGAAGTGATCGCATGAGAAAAAATCTCGTTAAGTCAGTATGTGTCATCATTTTGACAGTGCTTATACTTTGCAGCGGATGCACCGCAGTCTTACAAGAATTAGAAAATGCAGAAGTTCGCCAAAGTACTGAAGGAATGCTAGATGCCTTGATTGCAAACGACTTCCAAACCGCCTATTCGTTGGTCAATAAGATCTGCGCTGAGGAAGATTTCAAACCTGCATTTACGCAAATGCAGGAGCTTCTTGGAAATGTGGATACCTACGAACTGAAATTACTGTCCATTTACACAAATGTCACTCTAACCAATGGGCAAAAAGTCAGTTCTGTCAGCTCTGTTTATGAAATGACGACCCAAAGCGGTAGAATAATTGTTAGTATTAGAATGGATGACCAAGTTGGTTTGAACAGTTTCTATTTAACTCCCTATGAAAAAACAGATTATTATTTTACCGGCACGCTGAATAACCTGAAGGATGCCACTGGAGCGCAGTGGGGCTTTCTGCTGCTAAATGTGATTGCGATCGGTTTCACTGTATTTGCCCTTGTAGATTGCAGCCGCCAAAAAATCAAGAAGAAGGCACTGTGGATTCTGCTGCTACTCCTAGGCTTTGTTTCCCTTGGTGCAACGATTTCCTCTACAAGCTTCAGACTGAATTTTAATGTAGGGTGGATCACTGCATATTCCGCTTTGATTCGTTATGGATCCGGTGCTGTTATGCTCCGGCTAATGATACCTGTAGGTACAATCATTTATTTTGCTATGCGGCGTTCTCTGCTAAAGGAAAGTACGCCGGCCATTGTCACTTCCGAAAAAGAACCGGAGACTATGGAGGAAGAAATCCCCTCAGATCAGCAACCCAACTCGGTGCTGATGGACGACCAGACAGAGGCTACAACCGATACTCGCCAAGAGCAAGGATAAACGAGGTTTGTTGACTGCAAAACCCGTTGGTATCACTCACTTTTTGCTTAAATCCTATAAAACAACTCGTACCAAATAAGGATAATCCGAACGCAATCTTCCAAGTTGGAGATGTGTTCGGATTTCCCATTTCTATCGATATAATTCAATGAAGCATTTGTCTCCGAAGTGATTAGGTTGAGTCATATTTAAGAAAGAAAGCGCCGGCAAACCGACGCTTTCCTGCTTTATAAATTGCGATACATTTAAAATTATCTTCAATTAAGGTCAAAATTTAATGGCGTAATTAAAATATATTTACATTAGATTCTTTCCCTTTCCGCAGGTCAATGGTTAAATAGCCCTAATTTCTGTGAATATCGCTGAGGATCACACTAATATTCTTGATTCTCTTTTGATGTTATTGCAGCACAAACAAAGTAAATAATGGAAATAATGAAGTATAAGCAGAACGCAGCTATGGGATATACAAAGAAATCCACGTATTCAGATGCACCATCCATCATTCCCTGATAATAGCAGAACAGTCGAATTCCCAGTTTACAACTGGCAAAGACAAGTGTAACGATTCCCATCGTTAAATAACTTTTGCCTTTACCATATTCTCGGTTATTGAACAGGGAAAGACCAATTATAAACAGAATTAGATCTGCCGCCGGAAAAATGAATAGTTCAGGCCCATTTGGATATGGGAGTAGGGCGGTTATACCAAACTTATAACCTATATACAGCAAGGAAAAGCTGTACATAATTGCATGAAATATGACCGCCCATTTTAACAGATTTTTTTTCATAAATATAATTCCTTTGCAAAAATTTCCAATTACCATTAGCTCGTTGGATGCATTATTAAATTGTAGTTATAGGGAGTTCCGTATCGAAATGCCTCAAGATAATAAATATTTCCTGCCGTTAATGTGATGGTGAGGGTGGCATTCCGATTGTTCGCGCCATCAATATCATCAGTTGCAGAAACAGCAGCAGCGCCAGTAGTCGCATTGGTAATACGGAAGTGAGGATCGCCGGAACTGCTAGAGGTAGTAAATTGATAAGATCCACTTGTTTGAGGTACAATTCTAATCACATTGGTTTGAGAATTGGCAGGAATCGTTACAGTAGTCCTTCCGCTTAGCGAAACATTATTAAGTCGTTTATATGTACCTGTTTCATATGTTCCCGTACAGCGCCCATACTCAATTAGTTCACCACTTTCAAACAAGCCAAGAATCAATTCGGTGTCATCTTCAACAACACTAACGGAAATTGACGTAATAACCCGTATCTTATTATAGTTAGAACCTGATTTACGCGCAATCACATATTTGGCTTCTACATAACCGCCCACATGAATAAGGCGAGGTTCACTTGGGTCAGCAGTAAGCTTAACGGACTGTGATTTTATAAGATTTCCATATTCTTCGATCTGATCGGTACTGTTTGTTTTCAATGTACTGATGTTCAACTCATTATTAAACTCATACGGTCTAGCATAAAAGTAGTGTTGATTGCCAAATCCATTATAAACATCATGCGCATAAGAGAATACGCTTAAACCAGTTCCAAGATAAGGGACAAACCCTAGTGCAAACATAGCCGTATCGGCGGCAAAACTTCCATTCTTTTTCTTAAGTCCAACACCACTCGCATTGACTCTCGTCTGAATCATGAAAGCTCCGTCATCTTCGCTTGGTACATATCCGCTATCGCTTGGATTTAAAGCAGTAGGATTATCTAAACTGAATTTAAATCCTACATCTTTCAAGAAATACTCAGGAAAATCGTAATGCAAATGCGGGAAAACTACGCGGGATAACGATGGATCCACATCTGACGACAATGAATTGGCATAGGCAGCTCGGTATTTATACTGAAATAGTGGTGTGACCTTAGATGAGCCAGTCTCTGTCGTTGTAAAACTAGGTGTAGAATGGGTTATGTCAAACACCAACACATCCACAGCATAGTCACTGGGGGCAATGGTATCCACAACGACACGAATAAAGAATCCGTACTCTTTACCTACATATATATGCTCGCCTAAGATAAAACACAGTTCCTTAGGAATAATGTTGACAATGGGATCGTCTGTGATCGTCCAATCATCCTCAAGAAAATATTCACCAAAATAATTACTCTCATATGAGTGTATTATTCCATCAGTGTTGGTGTATGAATCGTAGGAATTAGCAGCGACGTTATTAAGTGCATAGGGCATCACAGGAGGATTATTTTCCACACCGCCGCCATTAGAGTTGCTGGCAGCTTGATTCTCAAAGGTACCGTGTGTATGCACTCTACCAGAAGCCTTCAACCTCTGAGAAACCGCATCCGTTCCCAAACATATTTCAACGGAATCCTCTGTAAAGTAAAGAAATTGCTCTTGCGTAAGAGACACCATAATATTATACAATTTGTTTTCTGCATCAACCGCATAGTGTACATGAATGGAGTAAACAGGACCATCTTCGATATATAAGCCAATATAAGCAAAATTACTTGTCTGATCTGGATCTTTCGATACATCAGCCTGATAAAAACGCAAATTACCACTTTGATCTACTATTTTATAGTAGTCAAAAGAAGGTATAGGAACAATGTTGTCACCGAATTCGATAGTGGCAACTCCACCCATAATTGAAACAGCACCAGTGACGCTTTCAATCAGAAAATTCCCTGCATCAGGAGCTGTGTAGCTATAGCTACCTTCGCTGGATAAAACCACATTTTCAAGTTCATGCAACATGTTGCTTTCTGCAACTTTCGCATCGGAATCCGATACTGCAAAAGTTGTTGTTGCCGTGGAAAAAAGTAAAACAAACACTAAAAATAGAGAACAAAGTTTTTTCATCAAAAATACCTCCCCATCATTATGCGTCGTCGTATACATTATTCATAAAAAGTAGATAAAAAGCGCATAAACCACTGCTTAAAGCATCTGGTTCATGCGCTCATATGAATGATTTTGATTTGTCCTCTCCACAACTGGGGACTGCACCAAAATCGTGTATAGCATAAACCAAAATGCTTACGGATAAAACGATACATGATGTTATCTCCAATCATACAAAAATGTCAGACAGAATTATACTATCTGCAATTCAAGTATATCTTAACAACAGCAGAAAAGCAATAGAATTACAAAAATCTAATGTAAAATTTTTATGAATATTGAAATAATAATGCAATTTCTTTCTTAAAACATATGGTGCGAGCTTGCAGTAATTA
The DNA here is from genome assembly GCA_017436035.1 of Oscillospiraceae bacterium. GTDB lineage: Bacteria > Bacillota > Clostridia > Oscillospirales > Oscillospiraceae > Faecousia. The sequence goes on from JAFSDV010000013.1 coordinate 4,630, forward strand.
TATAAGCTGCAAACTCGCTACCGTAACGATTTATTCCTCCTTTTTTGCTTTCCACTCTGCAAATTCCTTTTGTCCTTCCTCGCTCTCAAAGAACGCTTGAATCTGCGGGAGCAGGATACGGGCAAGGGCTTCCACTTCGTGGAGAGGGATGCCTGTGCCGTGGTCATTGGGTTTCTTCTTTGCCATAGGAACACCTCTGTCACAGACTTTCCTCGTTACAGAGATACCCCTGGAACACTGTACCGTCGTGGAGCAGGAAACGGCCCCGTGCATCTTTGGGGATCTGCTCCGCAGCCGCCGTACTGTCCAAAATGATTTGGGACAGCACATTGTCAGCTCTGCCACATACCCGGCAGTCAATGTTGTTCCGAATCTGACCGGAAAGGATATTGGCATCCGGGCGCTGTGTGGCAAGAATCAGATGGATACCAAAAGCACGACCCTGTCGGGCCATGACTGCCAGCTTACTTTCGATCTGGCTGACAAGCTCCTTCTGCTCCTTATTTAGTCCTGTTTTATCCAGCACTTCTGCAACTTCATCACAGGCGAAAATATACCGCTTTAGGGCTGATCCAGTAGCTTTGTTATACTGGCTGATATTCGGACATTCGGATTCCCGGAAAAGGCTTTTGCGCCTTTCCAGCTCGTTCACAAGCTCCGTCAGCAGTGCCAGCAGATTTGTTTCCTCAAAGCACATCCGGCAGTTTTTATGCCACACGGCAGGAAAGTCCACACCGCCCTTAAAATCCGCAATACAGACGATTGCACCCTTGCGGATTGCCTGCATAAGCAGTAGCTTCAGCAGGACACTCTTACCGGAGCCGGTGGAGCCGCCAAGCAGGATATGGGGGATATGCGCCAGATTCACTTTGACAGGCCCAAGGAAGCCTTCACCCAGCACCAACTCAAAGTCAGTCTGGGAAAGACAGCTATCTTTCCATTCCAGCAGTTCCGGCAAGTCAGTTCGGGCAGGAACAGTATGGAGCAGAATGCGGCTTTTGCCTTTGCTGTATTTCACTTTAACAACGGAAACATCCAGAGCCGCTTCAATGGAAGATTGCTTATCCTGCCAAGTAACCAGTGGAATGCTCTGACTGCGGAACTCCCATATTGTAACATGGTTGTTTTCCTTATCTCGGTACTTACGGAGCAGCACAGGCACCATACCAGCATGGTTTACAAGGCCAATGCTCTGCAGCTGATCCTGGGCTGCTTTCTTCCCAAACGGGTATACCAACAGGAACACAATCACTCCACCACCAAGCAGCAGATATGTGGTCATACTGTTTTCCAGTACCAGTTTCAGTATGGGAGAAAGCAGCACCATATTATCACCGGCAGATCGAATTGCACCTTGCTTACACCATACCCAGATAAAACCTGCAAGGTACAGCAGGAGAAAAACCAGTTTCACAGACTTGTCAGCACCGCAGATACCGCTGAACAGATTTCTCCGTTCCATTCTCCGCTTAAAACGGAATTTCTCATTCTGTGTCACAGGTGTTTCCTCCTTTCACAATCTCCCAGACTGACCCGTCAGCCATATACTGGGTGACATTATGGATACGGCGCAGAAACGCTTTCCAAGTTTCCGGCCTGTCGATCTGCTCTATTCGGTACTGCTTGTCCAACGGGATATTGCTGGTGATATACACCTTCGTATAACAGGCAGTGCGGTCACTGTACCGAGCAGGAAGGAGGAGAGGATAAACATCCAGATAGTTGAGCATATCTTCAATAGGTATCTGGCTGTTGAATTCCTCAAATACCAACACATCCTGTCCGTTATATCCGTCAAAGGAAATACCTCTAGATGCCCGTTAATTGGTGATCCGGCAGATGGATTTAGGATCGTGCTTCTGGTAGATTCAGTTGTTGAAAATCCCGAGAATTGATAGCTTGATCCACTACGTTTTGGATGTCCCGGCCCAGGCTATCCCAATTCCGATTGCTATGCGCCATGCTTGCAACAGCTTCCTTCTGTCCTAATTTTGTTTTTTATTATAGCATGATATAATATGAAAAATACGGGCACTTTTTAACGCTCTTTCTCTATTTTTAACGCTCTTTCTCTATTTGCATTTAATCTGCATACTATTTTCTTTGACGCAAAAACTAGAGCAAAAGGAGTGGTTTTTATGGACAGGCAAAAACTTGTAAAGCAGACATTGGATCAGATTCCCCAGGTGAACGCCAATGCAAAACAGATCGTCGGTCTTGTAAAAGAAGGCGGCAGGATCACCGGCTATCAGCTTTCCGACAATTCCATTGTAGAAAAACAGCAGGCAGTAAATATGGCAAAACAGGGACAAATCGCCGGCGTTGGCATTGCCCACCGGGGAGATACCGAATATCTGAAATCCATCCCCGACGGCAGTGAAAACAACAACCTCGGCAACCTCCCCTCGGTGTCACCTCAATACTAAACAGCAGAGCCGGCAGCTTTGATTGCTGCCGGCTCATTTTAAGCCGCTTATCCGTAACATCGGCAAGCCTGCCAAAAACTCCCGAAACTCATTGAATTTCCCAAACATTACCCAGATCATTTGATGCCGGGTTTTTATAACCTCCTATCAATTACTTCTTCTCTTTGATCTTGCCGAACATCATTGCCAGCGGAACAATCATACATAAGCAAAAAATCAACCAATATTGTAGTTCAATTTCTCCTTACTTATACTTGTCGGCGAGGCTGAAGATCACAGCCAAAGGAATGTAAAAAATGATACCTACGATGATTAATGCAACCATTTTAATTGCCTCCTTTTCCCCAAGGGGGCTTTTTCTGCCGTTTGGTAGCCTTAAAATACCGATTGCTGCATTTTTAAGCATTTTTGTCCCCAGTATGATACAATAGCCCTACTGGAGGTGGACCTATGAATTTCAGGCTGATCATCGACAAAGGGAAAGATGAAGAGGTGGTGGCAACTGTCCACGGTCGAACCCCCTTGATCGACGAAATTGAAGCGTTGATTCAGAAACACACAGACCGTATCCCCGGTTATAGCGAGGGTGACATCAAGCTGCTGTCTGTTCCCGAAATCGAGTGTATTACCGTTTTGGACGGCAAGACCTATGCCATTGATACCAAGAGTCGCCGATATCGGCTGAAGCAGAGATTATACGAATTGGAAGAGCAGCTCCCCTCTTCTTTTATCCGGATCAACAAGAGCTCCCTGGCCAACGAAAACGCTTTGGACCGGTTCACTGTTACTATTGCCGGCAGTGTGGACGCAGTTTTCAAATGCGGTTACAGGGAGTATGTCTCCCGGCGCTGCTTCACCCAAATCAAAAGGAGGTTGGAAGGGAAATGAAAAACTTTTGGAAAGAATTCTTACTCCGAGGTCTGATCTGCGCCAGCGGCGGACCGATCGTGTTAGCCATGATCTATGGCATTTTAGGTGCTGCCGGAGCTGTGGAAGCTTTCTCTCCCAGAGAGGTCTGTATGGGTATCCTGACGATCACGCTGCTTGCCTTTACCGCGGCAGGTATGACCGCCATTTATCAGATGGAACAGCTGCCCCTTCCCACCATGATCCTGCTCCACGGCGGTGCGCTGTACATCGCCTACATTCTGACCTATCTGCTCAATGGCTGGCTGCAGCAGCTGCTGCTCCCCATCCTCGTTTTCACCGGTATTTTCGTCGCAGGCTATGCTGTGATCTGGCTCATCATCTACGCCGTCACTAAAATCAAAACAGAAGATCTCAACAAAAAACTGAAAAACAATCCGTAAAATTTGTTTTCAAAAACTTCATTTGACTATTTTCCTCTTTTCTGTTATGCTTGCATCGAAAATCAGAAAGGAGAAATCGCCAATGGAGAAGTTTATTCCCTACGAAAAGCTTTCCAAGAAGGAAAAGCGAAAAGTGGACACTGCCAAGCGGAACACCTGGGGCGACTTAAATCCCGTCACCCGCAAACCGCAAAGCAGCAAAGCCTACTGCAGAAACAAAGCCCGGAATTGGAAACGTGAGATTTCACATGAACCAATTCCGGGATTTTTTTATTGCCTGCTTAGCCTAAGCTATGCTATAATGATTAATAATTGAAGGAGATGATCGCTATGACATTTTTAGAGCTTGCAAAGATGCGTTATTCTGTCCGTTCTTTTAAGGATCAGCCCATTCAGGAGGAACACATGAACCGGATCCTGGAGGCCGGGCATGTTGCACCTACCGCCTGCAATAACCAACCCCAGAAGATCTATATCGTTAAGAGCGAGGACGCAAGAAAGAAGCTTGCATCCGTCTGCCGCTGCACCTTTGATGCTCCTGTGATATTAGCAGTCTGCTACGATCGCACCCGGGACTGGAAGAACAAACTGCAGCCCGGTTATGAATCCGGCGAGACCGATGCCGCCATTGTCTGCACCCACATGATGCTGGAGGCTGCGGAGCTGGGTGTCGGCTCCTGCTGGGTAGGCTATTTCAATTCAGAAAAGGTGTCCGAAGTCCTGGGTCTGCCGGAGAACGTGACTGTCTCCGCACTGCTGCCCATGGGTTATCCTGCCGACGACGCAAAGCCCCTACCGCTGCACAGTCAGTATCGAGAACTATCAGATATTATTTCTGTAATCTAATTTCAAGGGATAAGGAGATACCAACATGAACGAATACGAAGTTTTTATTGAAGACATCAATTCCTGCGGCGGTGAGCAGCACGCTAAGAAAGAGCTGATCGAGGTCGAGACAGACAGCCCTGAAGCTTACGTGAAGGAAAACGGCAGATTCCCCATTCTGGGCATTACAAGAAATACCAACGGCGATACCGTAATCACCACCGGCGACGGCAACGGTAATTTCTTAAAATACACCTTCACAAAGTGATGAATGAAACCGAATGTACTCCATCAGCAAGACCTTTGCCAAATCATAACCCCGACTGTTTATGTAAAGGTTGTTTTCTTCTATAAGTGAAAACGCGGATGTCCCTCAGAAACGAGCGGCATCCGCAATTTTTCATTTTCTTTATTCTTTCATGCAATTCCACAGTCGTTCCAGCAGATCGCCCTGGAGGTAGAAGGTGGTTTCAAAGTGCATAAATCGATCCGTGTTCCGATCCCACAGGAGTATCAGCTTCGGTGAAAATTCGTTGTCCCCTTCCCAGAATTGCAGCAGCACCGGAAAGAAGGGCACTACCTGAAATTTGCAGGTCAGGTCTGCTCCTGCCATACGCTCCAGCAATACACCGCCCAGTTTTTCGCAAGCTGCCTTCAGCTCATCCAAACGGTCATCGAACAGCTGGGCATATTTCTTGGTAAAGGTGTCCGTATGGGTGACACCGGTTAGCACAAAAGTTCCCACGGCGCACCACTGCCCAAACAGTGACGGGGCAGTTTCGCCCTTGTGGCAGCACAGCAGGTCATAGATCGTCATTACTGTACTGTAAGAGCGGCACTCCGTCCAAACGCCTTCGATGTACTCTTCAATTCCCCCAACCCTTCTGCCGATACGGCAGGGGGTATTCAAATAGGTCAGATAGATATACTCCTCGTCCGCTTCCAACCAAAATTTCCGGATCATCTGCTCCTGGTCGTACTTCAGAAAGATCCGCTTACCAACATCCACCTGAAGATCGTAATTTGAGACAGTTTTCGCCATAACACCTCACCAAACAAAGGGAATGATTCTATACTTTACTTTCTGCTTGTACGCTGCATAGCCGGGAAGTTCCCGGGTCAGCAGGTCTTCCTCATCTTTCAGCCGCATAATGATGATCGCCGGGTAGAAAGCAAAAACAATCAGCGCGTACCAAGAGCCGAGGATCAGGGGAATCATCAGAAACAGCAAGATCGTTACCGCATACATAGGGTGTCGGACGACACCGTACAGTCCTGTGTCTACCACGGTCTGCCCCTCTTCCACCTTAATGGTACGGCTGAGGTATGCGTTTTCACCCATCACCTCGGCGTATAGCGCATAGGCAACTAAAAACAGAACCGACGCGGTAATGACCACCCAGGCGGGCATTGCAGACCATCCAAAACGGAAGTCCAGACCAGCCACCACAAAGCCGACGATGAACATCAACCCGGAAACGGCAACGACACCTTTCTGCGTCTGCTGCTTTTCCTTGGCGTCTAACCGCTTTTTCAGAAAAGCCGGAGACTTATACAGCATCACAAAACCGGCAATCAGCATTGGAACAAACAGCAAACCCATAAACAGCCAACCGTATGTATAGCAAAAAGTACCGGCAGGCAGGAAAATCAGCAGACCCACCAGCAAAAAGCCGCATATATATTTGGTTAAGGCTTCGATTAAGAGTTTCATTCTTTTTCCCCCACCGTTTCCAAATAAAAGCTCACAGGGCGAAAGCCGTCATTACAGCTGATCATCGCTGAGCAGGGGTTCTTCATCCAACCATCGTAGAAGTTCCCGCCGCCTGCCGCCAAAGTCTTCACAAAGGCAGACACGCTGTCCCACGCACTTTCGCAGAAGCTTTCCGGCTTTTCACCGTTCTGGCTGATCCAAATCCTGCCTTCTTCCACATCGCAAGTATGCTCGATAGGATTCTCGTACCGGGCCATCAGGTCTGGATAGCTAGCCTTCCTGACGGCAGTGATCTTCACATTCTTCATAAACACACCTCTTTATATTATTATATCACGCCAAGATCTCCCTTGCAACAAAAGCCTTACATATCGTATAATTAGAACACAAAAGCTCCCTCTTGGCGGTTGATCTCTCCCCACTCAACCACCGGTTCGTGGACTATTTACCCCAGCTTTGCTATGCTGATGGTGAAAGGAGGATTCCAATGGATCAAGTAAAAATCGGAATGTTCATTGCTGATTGCAGAAAAAAAGCAAAGTTGACCCAATTGCAATTGGCGGAAAAATTAGGCATCACCGACAGGGCCATATCCAAATGGGAGACAGGCAAATCCCTGCCCGATTCTTCCATCATGCTGGAGCTGTGCGGTATGTTAGGCATCACTGTAAACGATTTATTATCCGGGGAGGTCGTGACTATGGATCATTACAACAAAGAACTGGAAAACAACCTGCTTGAAATGGTTAAACAAAAGCAAGAAGCTGACAGGAAATTGTTGGCTTCGGAATGGATCGTCGGTATTTTATCTTTTATCGTTCTGTTTGTGCCCATTATGCTCGGTGCGCTTTTACCCATAGAAAAAGAATGGGCCAGGCTCATCCTTGTATTTTCCGGTTTTATCCCAGGCATTATTGGTTTCTGTTTTGCTACGAAAATCGAGCAGGTGGCAGGTTACTATGAATGTAAACACTGTAAACACAGATATGTGCCTACCTATAAAGCTGTGAATATGGCACCGCATATAAACAGAACCAGATATATGCGCTGCCCCGAGTGTGGCAAACAGTCCTGGCAGAAGAAAGTACTGACAAAAGAATAAATGATCAAGAGCCAAGCCGCAATGCGGCTTGGCTCAAGCATTCTTTAGAACATTCCGCTGTTGTACCTTTTCTGTACCCGGACGGCAGGGATCGTCATCCCTGACTATGTGAAGTTGCTGTTTTATCCTTTCTGCGGCATAAATGAATATTTCTTGAAATTTTGTCAGCTTTGGAGTAGAATATGTGTATAATTGTAAACTGGGAGAATGTGCTATGCGCAAAAATTCAACCCTTGAAAAAATATACATATCCGCGGCGTTGATCGTGGGTCTTATTCTGCTGCTGGCATTTTTATTTACCGGAGATAATTTTGAGCTGACGAAGGCTTTGTTTGACGCCCGGATCACCAAGGATGAGCTGTGGGAGACCACCTCCAGATTGGGAATGGGCAGCTATGCAGCAGTTGCTCTGCTTTCAATGCTCCAGACCGTTTGCCCCTTCCTGCCTGCCGAGCCTATTCAGGTGCTTGCCGGTATCGCCTTTGGTTTCCCCATTGGCTTTGCCTGCTGCGCAGCGGGATTTTTCATGGGCTGTTCCCTGATTTTCCTGTTGTATAAGCTCTACGGCAACCGGGTCCGGAATTATTTTATTACAAATCTGCAGCTGGATTTGGACACTATTTCTAAATCCAACCGGATCACACTGATCATTCTTTTGCTGTACTTTATGCCTGCCATCCCCTACGGCATGATCTGCTTTTTTGCAGCGAGTATGGATATCAAGTACCACAAATATGTATCCGTGAATCTTTTGGGTGCTGTCCCCTCTTTGTGCATCGGTGTAGGCTTGGGGCATATGACCATCGCCTCCAGCTGGGCGTTGTCCCTTTGCGTCTTTGTGCTGCTGGCAATTTTGCTGGTTGTGATCTTCAGAAAAAAAGATCGGATTTTCTCTAAGCTGAATCATCTGGCAGCAAAGCCCGGCTATTCAGTCAAAACAACTGTACGTAAAAGCAACCGGTTGTTCCTCATTCTGATGTATAACGCCGCAAAACTTTACTTCTTCCTGTGCGGCATCCGGGTGCAAATGATCAATCATTGCGAAAAAAAGCTTCAAGGTCCTTGTATCGTACTGTGTAATCACGGCTCTTTTGTGGACTTCTTCTTTGCCGCCAAGCTGCTGCGCCGAAGTGACTTTAATTTTGTCACCGCAAGGCTTTATTTCTATCACAAATGGCTGGGCAGCCTTCTGAAGCTGCTGGGCTGCTTCCCGAAGAGTATGTTTGCTACCGATCTGGAAAGCACCAAAAACTGTATGCGTGTACTGCAGGAGGGTCGGGTACTGGCTATGATGCCCGAAGCGCGGCTTTCAACAGCAGGTCAATTTGAAGATATCCAGGGACGGACCTATTCCTTCCTGAAAAAAGCCGGCGTCCCAGTGTACACCATCCGCTTTCAGGGGGATTATTTTGCCGATCCCAAATGGGGGAAAGGCTTCCGCCGGGGTTCTGTGGTAGAAGCGGAACTGGACATCCTGCTGCAGCCCCATGAGCTGAAAGCCCTGTCTGCCGAGCAGATCGGCAATGCTGTGGAGCAGCGGCTGTACTACGACGAATTTGCGTGGCTCAAGACCCGACCCCACATCCGTTACCGGAGCCGCCGTCTTGCGGAGGGTTTGGAAAACATCCTATCCCTGTGCCCGGTTTGTGGCAGCCGATACACCATCGGCACCAAGGGCCGCAGTATTTTCTGTGAGCATTGCGGGCCGCTGACCCAGCTGGACGACCGTTACAGCTTTACCGGTCCGTTCCGGTTTGAGAACTTTGCCCAGTGGTATGAATGGCAAAAGCAACAGCTTTTACAGCAGATTGAAAACGATCCGGGCTTTTGCCTGCAAACCCCTGTACAGCTGCGGCACGGTGATCCAACCGGCAAAAACCTGACCTGCCATGCCGGAGACGGTATGTGTATATTAAACCGAAGCGGATTGCTGTATACCGGAACACGGAACGGCGAGCAATGCAGTATTCACTTCCCATTGGAGCAGATCTACCGGCTGCTCTTTGGCGCGGGCGAAAACTTTGAACTTTACCAGGGCGGGCAGATCTTTTATTTCGTGCCCCAGGAGAAGCGTTCCGCTGTAGACTGGTACATAGCATCTGCGCTCCTGTATGATCTGGAGTTTGAAAAAGAAAAGAGTAAAGCGGGGAATTGTTATTAACACTGTAGAGAAAAAGAACGAAAAAGCTTCCTCTGTTATCAGCATCAAATCTTTTTTGACCGTCGTGCTGGTGTTAAGCCTGATGCTGGTTATGTGCGGAGGATTGTCCTATATCATTCCTCAGGGCAGCTTTTCCCGGGACGAAGCGGGGGTAATCATCACCGGCACTTACGTACAACAGAGCGTTTCCGGTATTGCTCCCTGGCGGGTCATTACCGCGCCGCTGCGGGTTTTTGCCTCTGAGGATGCCGTGACCATGATTGTGATCAGCGTATTTCTGCTGGTAATGAGCGGTGTATTTAACCTTCTGGAAAAAACCGGCGGTGTTAAGACCTTCATTGGTCAGATCATGCACAGACTGCGGGACAAGGGCGGTCCGGTGGTGTGCATCACCGTGCTGATCTTCATGCTCTTCGGCAGCCTGTTCGGTATGTTTGAGGAGCTTGTGACCCTGCTGCCCATTGTTGTTGTTTTTATGCTGTCTATGAATTTAGACACTATGACCGGACTGGGCGCTTGCCTGCTGGCCGCCTGCTTTGGCTTCTCTGCCGCGATTACAAACCCCTTCTCTGTGGGTCTTGCTTCTCAATACGCAGGCGCTGCACCCTCCGACGGCGTATGGCTTCGGCTTATATTCTTTGGAATCATCTACGTCAATCTGTGTGTATTCCTGATGGTCCATCTGCGCCGGATCAACCGGAATCCCAAGCTGTCCCTCAGCTATGAGGCAGACCAAAAGAAAAAAGAAAGCCTTTCCCTTACCCAGCAGACTGATGCTCACAACAGCAAGCTGTTTCGGGTGTTTTCCGCGTTCTTCATCCTGCAGGCAGCGGTTCTGATCGCCATAGCCTCTGTACGGTCCCTATCATCCCTTGCCATTCCCATTTTGGCTGCCAGCTTCCTGCTTGGCGGCATCGGCGCAGGCTTACTGGTTTGCCCACGCAAGCTGGATGTGGCGCGATATATTCTGCAAGGTGCTGTGTCTATGCTGCCGGCGGTGGTAATGATTGCCATAGCCTCCTCTGTAAAGCTGGTAATGACCGAAAGCGGCATTATTGATACCATTATGCACGCTGTTTTGTCAGTCTTAGTGGGCAAGAGTAAATTCATCGCCATCCTGCTGATCTATTTTCTGATCCTGTTTCTGCAGCTGTTTATCGGCTCGTCCTCAGCCAAGATCGTGCTGCTAATGCCCATCGTTATGCCCATAGCCAAAGCCTTGGGGCTGTCCCCCGCCCTGATCATTCTGACCTACTGTATGGCAGACGGTTTTACCGATGTGATCATGCCCACCAACCCGGTGCTGCTGATCGGTCTGTCTATGGTCAATGTGTCTTACTGGAAATGGGTGAAATGGACCTGGAAGCTGCAGCTGATCGTTTTTGCCCAAACTGTGGTGATCCTGTTGTTCGGTGTTGCCATCGGTTACTAAAAAGCCTCTTATACAAGGAATACCCGACGGCAGGCACCTTTGTGCCTGCCGTCGGGTATATTTTATAGTTTTTGTGTGTCCTTTACAGCTCCACAAGCTGTACCTCATGCCCGCTTTCCCGGATAAGCCCTACAAGATCGTCTGTATAGAGCCAAACTGTAGCGGTGTTGTCATTGGGATGCACGCCGATCAATCCTCCGGAAAATCCGTTGTCCAAAAACAGCTTTATTCTGCACTGGGTATCATTGAGTAGCCCAAAAGGTGTGACTGCGCCGGGGATCAGTCCCATAAGCTCCATCAGCTCCTCAGCGGAGACAAAGGTAAGAGAACGGGTATTGTAGGTTCTTTTGAACGCCTTTAGGTCCACCCGTTTATCACCCTTCACGGTGATCAGATAATAATCCCGCCTTTTATCGTCCCGCACAAACAGATTCTTTGCGTCCGCCTCGGGATAGGGCAGCTGGATTTTGGACAGCTCCTCCATATTATAAACCGCACCGTGCTCTGTAATCTCATGCCACACCTGCTTCTTTTCTAAGTACTCATAAAGTTCCTGCTTGTTCATCATTTTCACCTTTTATATACTTATTTCTGCCTGCTGACAGCTTAAATACTTGCATTTTATCGAATTTGCGCTGCAAAATCAAGGGGTGCTCTATCTGTATGTCTTTTCTCCGCTTTTTACTTAAATTTCTTGACGGAATCACTTCATTATGATAAACTAAAACATATTGTATCCTTATTCTATAAGGTGCGATTTTTCAAAAGGAGGATTTTATGGAAGAAAAGAAAGAATTTCAGCCGTATATTCCTGCCAGCAAGATCACCCCTGAGCTGACCGTTACTTCGATCATCATGGGTATCCTTTTGGCAGTTGTATTTGGCGCAGCCAACGCCTACTTAGGTCTTCGTGTTGGCATGACCGTTTCCGCATCGATTCCCGCAGCTGTTATTGCTATGGGCGTGATCCGCGTAATTATGCGGAAAAACTCTATTTTGGAGAGCAACATCGTGCAGACCATCGGTTCTGCCGGCGAATCTCTTGCAGCAGGGGCGATCTTCACCCTGCCTGCCCTGTTCCTGTGGGCCAGAGACGGCGTGATGGACAAGCCCGGTCTTTTGGAGATCACCCTGATCTCTCTGATCGGCGGTCTTTTGGGCGTATTCTTTATGGTTCCCCTGAGAAATGCTCTGATCGTTCGGGAGCACGGCACCCTTCCCTATCCGGAAGGAAAAGCCTGCGCCGAAGTTCTGCTGGCCGGTGAAGAGGGCGGTGCAAATGCCTCTACTGTTTTTGCAGGTATGGGCTTTGCCGCATTTTTCAAGTTTATCATCGACGGTCTGAAGCTGGTGCCCGGTGAAGTTTCCCTGGAAGGCACTGCCAAGACCTATCCCGGCGCAGTGGGCACTCAGATCTATCCCGCCGTTATGAGCGTGGGCTACATCTGCGGTCCCCGGATCTCCTCTTACATGTTCGCCGGCGGTCTGCTGAGCTGGGCTGTGCTGATCCCGATCATTGTGATCTTCGGCAGCAGCCTGATCCTGTACCCCGGTACACAGACCATCGGTGAGATCTTTGCTTCCAGCGGCGCCAGCGGTATTTGGAGTACATATATCCGCTACATCGGCGCAGGTGCGCTGGCTGCCGGCGGTATTATCAGCCTGCTGAAATCCCTGCCTCTGATCGTCCGGACCTTCCGGGATGCAGTCAAGAGCATGGCTGGCGGCAGCGTTGCCGGTACTGAGCGTACTGCCCAGGATATCAGTATGAAGCTCGTCCTGCTGTCCATTCTGGTCCTGACACTGGCTGTGTGGCTGATTCCTGCCATCCCTGTTTCTTTAGTTGGTGCGATCATTGTTGTGATCTTTGGCTTCTTCTTTGCCACAGTTTCCTCCCGGATGGTCGGTCTTGTGGGCAGCAGCAACAACCCGGTTTCCGGTATGGCTATTGCCACCCTGCTGATCGCTACCCTGATCCTGAAGCTGACCGGCGAAGCCGGCGCAACCGGTATGCAGGCAGCTATTGCGATCGGTTCTATCATCTGCATCGTTGCTGCTATTGCCGGTGACACCTCCCAGGACCTGAAGACCGGTTATCTGCTGGGCGCAACCCCCAAGAAGCAGCAGATTGGCGAGGTCATCGGTGTTGCAGCTTCCGCTTTGGCGATTGGCGCAACATTGTACCTGCTGGACAGCGCATGGGGCTTTGGATCTGAAGAACTGGGCGCTCCCCAGGCGACCCTGATGAAAATGGTCATTGAGGGCATCATGGGCGGCAATCTGCCCTGGGGTCTGATCCTGATCGGTGTGTGCATTGCCGTGATCATTGAGATCGTAGGAATCCCTGTTCTGCCCTTCGCCATCGGCATTTACCTGCCGGTGCAGCTGAATGCCTGCATCATGGTGGGCGGTCTGATCCGTCTGTTCTTCGACCGGATGAAGGAAGGCAAGAAGAAGGAAAAGATCATCAACAACGGCATTCTGTTCTGCTCCGGTATGATCGCCGGCGAGGGACTGGTTGGCATCCTGCTGGCAATCCTTGCTGTCTTCAATGTAGGCTCTTTGCTGGATCTGTCCGGTGTGCTGAACCTGCCTACCGCTGTGTCCAATATTGGCAGTCTGGTGGTCTTTGGTCTGGTTATCCTGAGCCTGCTGGCTTTCAGTCTCTGGAAAAAGGATAAGACCGAAAAGAAAGCATAATGAAGAAAAAAATCGTTATTCAGAAAAATTATCTTGAAAAGATTCCTATGCGCCCTTCCCGCATCCAATGGGAGACAGGCGCGGACGGACTGGTAACGCTCAGCGTTGAAAATACCGGCTGGGTAAACCGCATCGCACAAAAGTTTTTCCGCCGTCCCAAGGTGAGTTACATTCACCTGGACGAAATGGGCAGCTTTATCTGGCCATTGCTGGATGGAGAAAAGAGCATCGTTGAGCTGGGAAAGCTGGTTGATGCCCACTTTGGCGAAAAGGCCCATCCCCTTTACGAACGTCTGGCACGGTATTTTCAAATTATGGACAGCTACCAATTCATCGATTGGAAATAAACAACTCCCAAATGCGTTAAACACCTCCGGCTCAGCAAAGCCGGAGGTGTTGATTTTTTAGATATCTTCAGCCAGTACCCTGCGCTTTTTCCAAATCCCGGAGAGGAAGTAGACCATACCGGGTATGGCACAGCCATAGGGCGCAAGTCCGTAGCCCAGCACAAAGCCATAGAAGCCCCAGCCCATTACGATCCCAAGCAACCAGCTTAGACCGATCCGCAGAATCACACCGTCTAAAAGTGCCAATACCATGCTGAGCTTCGCGTTGCCTAACCCTTGAATAAAGGCACTGGTTCCACGCATGACCGCCAAGGCCGGGAACATCCACAAAATAGCCCTGATAAAATCTCCGGACAGTTCATGGACCAAGGGATCGTTGGAAAACACCATAAACAGATACTTTCCGAATACAATATACGCACCCATAAACAGCACGGTCAGCACCGCAGAATAGATCCATGCCCAATGCACCGTCTGCACCGCCCGCTTATTCTCCCTTGCCGCAAGGTTTTGGCTGATGATGGGCATTGCTGCATAATGGATGCCTTGGGAGATCTTATTGGCTATATCATCAATACGCACACCCACGCCGAAGGTCGCCGAAGCCACCACGCTGACATTATTGACCATGGAGTTGACAAAGAGCATCGACAGATTAATGCACCCGGACTGTACCGCCATGGGCAGCCCCAGTGTAGCGATCATGCCGAAATAATGACGGTCAATGGCGAAGCTGGCTTTTTGAAAATCAAATCCAAACCCTTCCCGGTTCTTAAATAAATAGTAAACGGAAAACAAAAAGGAGACCGCCTGTCCAATGATCGTTGCCCACGCGGCACCGGCAACCCTCCAGCCAAAAACGCCTGTAAACAGGATGTCCAGCACCAGATTCACAACCGAAGCGATCCCAATAAACATAAAGGGTCTTTTAGAATCCCCCATGCCCCGCAAAACCGCGGAGATCATATTGTATGCTGCCGTAAAGATCAGACCCGCGCCGCAGATCACCAAATAGTCCATAGCAAAATCATAGGATTCCTGAGGCATATTCATAGCATCCATAATCCAAACCCTGCAGCCCAGGATCACTACCGACAGTACGCCGGCAAGAATCAGAATCAGGCTGAACAAGGTACCGATGATTCTGCTCATTTCCTTCCGTTTCCCCGCGCCTAACGCCTGAGAGATCAGCACCTGCCCGGCGTTGGAAAAGCCCAAACACACCATTGTAGCAAAATTCAGGATCTGACTGCTTTGGGAAACTGCCGACAGTCCGGGCGTTCCCACATATTCTCCCACAATGATCATATCGATGGTGCTGTATAGCACCTGCAGCGCGTTGGATGCCATAAACGGAAGGGTAAACCTAAGCAGCTGCTTTGCAATATTGCCCTTTGTAAAATCCTTCATCAGCTGTTTTTTTACTCCTGACATACCCAGCACTCCTTCCTTTTAAGCATCTTTTTTCATTCGGACCTTCCATAAGCCCCCGGTCAGCTTCAAAAAAACCTTCCTGTACTGAGAAATATTCAACTCCTCATCCGTAGACAGTACACGGAATTTTCCGCCCACCTCCCAGACATCATAGCCGGTATCCACAAACCCGTTCTTTCGGTAAAAATCAAACCGTCTGAGCCGCTGGGCATAGTTTGGCGCAGTGTCGATCAGTGGCTCTACATTCAGCGCAACTGTTTCATGCACCCGCTTTATGTCCGAAAGGATCGCTGATCCATAGCCCTTGCCCTGAAACAAGGGATCAACTGCGAAAAACAGTACAAAATGCAGCCCCTCAACGTTTACTGACGCCGTAAAGCCGCAAAAAACGCCCTCATCCAGCCAAAGGGTCAAATCGATAAGCTTCCACCGGGAATACAGGTACAGCAGCCGCCACGGTATCCGCTCCTCCTTGGGAAAGGACTGCATATACAGCTGTTTGACCTGTTGGTATAAGTCTCTGCGCTTCTGTATGCTGATTGTTTTCAATTCCATTTTTTTGTTCCTTGCTTTCTGTATCTGCTGATTTGATCCGTTGTATTCTATCAGCTCTTAAATCGAATGTCAAACAGCTTTCAATACTGTAAATCTATTTTTATGGCACTCTAGAACCCCCTCGCTTCGCAGTTTGCTGATCTGGACAGAAAGACCGCTGCGGTCCACCTCCAGATAGTCTGCCAGCTCCTGCCGGTCATAGGGGATGGTAAAGCTAGTGCTGTTTTGCAGCTTTACCTGGTTCATCAAATAGGTCATCAGCTTTTCCCTGGTCGTGCGTTTGGATGTGATTTGAATTTTTTGATCAAATATCAAATTCATGCTCGCCACAAGACGCAGCATATTATAAATGATCCGGGTGTGAAAGGCGCATGCATTGCTGCAGCAAACGGTAATCCGGCGGGCATCGATCAGCAAAATCACGCTGTCTTCTGCCGCCACTATACTGACGGGCAATGCCTCCATCCCCGCGCAGGCGTAGCTCTCTCCAAACAGCCCGCCGACACCAATATAGGCAACAATGCTGCGGTTGCCATAGTAATCCTGCCGCACCATTTGCACCCCGCCCCGGAGCACAATTCCAATATAGGTCGCCGGTTCACCCTCCTGAAACACTGTTTGGTCTTTGGAAGCCGTCAGCTTCCTGCCGCCCAAGCAACCCAGCAGACCGGTCAGCTCCTCCATCCTGATTCCATCAAATAAAGGACACTGCTCCAAAACCCCATAAAATTCTTTCATAATTGTTCCCTTCTGTTGAAAATTCAACATACATTCTTTTTTAATTATAGTATTCTTTAATCAGAAAATCAAGGAGGTGTTGCTTATGTTTATGGATGGTTGCCAAGGAAAACCCAGAACCCCAACAATCCACGAAAAGACCTGCCCCCGCTGCGGCAATGTGATCGAGCTGTTTTCCATCGATACGCAGGTTGCCTGTGAGCAATGCGGCTTCATTGCCTATAACGATACCTTAAGCTGTGTCCAGTGGTGTCAATACGCCCGCAAATGCGTCGGTGACGAAATGTATGAACACATGATGGAGATTGCCGCGCAGCAGAAGCGCAGAAAGGAAGAAAAACCATGATCCGCAAAATCATTACGATCAACGCAGACAAATGCAATGGCTGCGGCTTGTGCGCCAAAGCCTGTCACGAGGGCGCAATCGGCATTAAAGACGGAAAGGCGGTACTGCTGCGGGAGGACTATTGCGACGGTCTTGGTGACTGTCTGCCTGCCTGTCCCATGAACGCCATTTCCTTTGAGGAACGGGAAGCACCGGCTTATGACCATGCCGCCGTTTTGGCCGCCAAGAAAGCGGCTCTTGCACCTGCAGCCAGTCAGCTTCAAAACTTCCCTATACAGCTCAAGCTCGTTCCGGTAAACGCCCACTGGTTTGACGGTGCAGACCTGCTGATCGCCGCAGACTGCTGCGCCTACGCATACGGAAGCTTTCACAGCCGGTTTATGCAGGACCGGGTAACGCTGATTGGCTGTCCCAAGCTGGACAGCATTGATTACAGTGAAAAGCTGACACAAATCATCGCAAACAATGATCTGCGCAGTATTACCGTGGTCCGGATGACTGTTCCCTGCTGCGGCGGACTGCCCTATGCTGTGGAAACTGCCCTGCATAAAAGCAAAAAGCACATCCCTCTTTCTATCGTGACCCTCGCTCCTGACGGGCAAATCATAGATCAAACTGCTTAAAATGCGGATATAAATACAAAATATTCCATAAACCCCTTGTAAAATTGCTCTTTATGGCGTATACTTAACTATTATATTTTCCGTAAAGAAAAGAGGGAAATGATGATGGATTTGATTTCTGTCCGCCAATTATTTAAGAACACCGATGCTTACATTGGCAAGGAAGTAGAAGTGGGCGGTTGGGTTCGTAACCGGCGTCCCAGCAAACAGTTTGGTTTCATCGTTCTTAATGACGGCACCTATTTTACACCTGTTCAGGTCGTCTACAATGATACCATCGAGAATTTTCAGGAGCTTTCCAAGATCAACATCGGTGCTGCGCTGATCGTTAAGGGTACTTTAGTGCCCACACCGGATTCCAAGCAGCCCTTTGAGATTCAGGCAACCTCAGTAGTCATCGAAGGCGCATCTACCGGAGACTATCCTCTGCAGCCCAAGCGCCATTCTATGGAGTTTCTGCGCACCATCACCCACCTGCGTCCCAGAACCAACACCTTTCAGGCTGTTTTCCGGGTTCGCAGCCTGGCAGCTATGGCGATCCATGAGTTCTTTCAGGAACGGGATTTTGTGTATGTGCACACACCTCTGATCACCGGTTCAGACTGCGAGGGCGCAGGTGAAATGTTCCAGGTCACCACCCTGGACCTGAACAATATTCCGAAGACAGAAGACGGCAAAGTAGACTTCTCTCAGGACTTTTACGGCAAGCCCACCAACCTGACTGTTTCCGGCCAGCTGAACGGCGAGACCTTTGCTATGGCCTTTAAGAATATTTACACCTTCGGTCCGACCTTCCGGGCTGAAAATTCCAACACCACCCGCCACGCTGCGGAATTTTGGATGATCGAACCGGAAATTGCCTTTGCGGATCTGAGCGATGATATGCGCCTGGCAGAGGACATGATCAAGTATGTGATCTCTTATGTCCTGGAGCGCGCGCCTGAAGAAATGGCTTTCTTCAACCAATTTGTGGATCAGGGCTTGCTGGAGCGGCTGAACCACGTGGTCAACTCCGATTTTGGCCATGTAACCTACACAGAAGCCATTGAGATTTTGGAAAAGCACAACGACGAATTTGCCTATCCTGTCCATTGGGGCAGCGATTTGCAGACGGAGCACGAGCGTTACCTGACAGAAGTGGTGTTCCAAAAGCCTGTGTTTGTCACCGATTACCCCAAGGAAATCAAGGCGTTCTATATGAAGCTGAATCCCGACGGAAAGACTGTTGCCGCTATGGACTGCCTGGTGCCCGGCATTGGCGAGATTATCGGCGGTAGCCAGCGTGAGGACAATTACGACATTCTCAAGGCCCGTATTGAAGAGCTGGGTATGAACCCCGAGGATTACGGCTTCTATATGGATCTGCGCAAATATGGCTCTGCCCGTCACGCAGGCTTTGGTTTGGGCTTCGAGCGGTGTGTCATGTATCTGACCGGTATCGGAAACATCCGGGATGTACTGCCCTTCCCCAGAACAGTAGGCAACTGCGAGCTGTAATACCGGTTTATAAATTCGGCGTACCGCTATAAAGTGGTACGCCGGTTTTACTGCTAAAAGGTCACTGTTTTGCAGTGATTTCTCAATTTTTCTGAATTTTTCCGCCCATATTCCCCTGATTTTCCGCCATCCTAATGGTGAAAGGTTCAGGTGATTTATGTGAACAAGCTGCAACGGGTTTCCTTTTTCTTTTTACTGCTGCCGTTTTTGCTTTCCGGTGCTGCAGGTCCCCGCATATATCAAAAAAAGCCTTTGCCACATATTGTTACACAAATCCTGGTTGTAAGCCATCATGGCGATCATGATATGACCCGACAGTATACACAGCCCCACAAAATTCAGCCGGTTCTTCAGTATCTGCGCCTGTTAAAACGGGAAGGCACAGCAGATCTTGATCCGGAGCTGCTGACAGGAGACCGCTATGATATTACGCTTTATTATTCGGACGGTCAGCAAAAAATATACCGGCAGCGTTCCAACCGGTATTTGTCAAAAAACTGCCAGCAATGGGAAAAAATAAATCAGGAACAGGCTGAACGGCTTTATCCAATACTGCAGGCAATGCCCAGCGATATCTAAAAAAGACGAGATGCGGGAAGCATCTCGTCTTGTTGCTGTTTACTTTTCCCTTGTTGCCTTATCGTTAGATACATAGCTGTATTTGTATTTATAACGGTAATTGTACTTATACTTGCCAGTACCGTCTCCGGTAACGCCGTTGAGAACAAAACCCATCAGGCGTACGCCTGCATTTTTGACCTGCTGCAGGCAACGGGAAAGCAGTTCCTTTTCCGCCCTGTTCTGCCGTACAAGGAAGATCATGCCGTCAAGTGTCTTTGCAACGAGACATGCGTCACTGACAAAGCCTACCGGCGGTGTGTCGATCAGAATATAATCGTACTTTTCAGACAGCCGGTCAATCATCGTCTTCATTCTCGGGCTACCCAGCAGCTCAGAGGGGTTGGGCGGGATCTCACCGGAATACAGCATATCCAAATTAGGATATGTACTGGGGCGAATCGCGTCTTCCTCTGTGCAGTGACCTGCCAAAACATTACTTAATCCGGGAGATGCCTGCTCAATCAGCAGCCGTGCCTGACTGGGACGGCGCAGATCTGCATCGATCAACAGAACCTTCTGTCCGCTTTCCGCGAAGGTAATTGCCAGATTCAATAAGGTAATACTCTTACCCTCACCTGCTTGACTGCTGGTAATGCAGAACTTCCGGCAGCCTTCCACAGCTTGGAAGAAGCGGATATTGGTGCGCAAGGATTTATAGGACTCCCGTACAAAAAAGCTGGAATTCTTATTCAGAATATTGCGCCGCATCAGCGTATAGCTGGGGGACTGATCTTTTTTCTGCGCCACATTAAAACCAAACGGTCCCATTGATCACACCTCCTTACTGTTTTCTTCTCCTACGGTTGCTTTGTCCGAAACATATCCGCCCTTCTTGTAATCCAGCTCATAATCCGGGATCACACCCAACACCGGCGCATCACTGAGCTTACGCAGGTCTGCTTCGTTTTTGATATGTACGTCGGACACAATTTGTATGACCACCCCGGCGACTACCGCCAGGATGCCAATAAGCGCACCCAGCACGGTGTTCTTCACAAAGCTGGGGGTATAGGGTTTTTCAGGCACCTTTGCCCGGTCAACGATTTTGGAAGTTCCTCGCGTAATTTGGTCGATCTCCTTCGGTGCAATATCCGCGATCGCATTTGCAATTTCTGTTGCCAATGCGGGATCTGCATTGGTAATGCTGACCTCAAACACTTCTGTATCGCCCATAGCCTCTGCGCTGATCATCTCACGCAGCTGCTTAGCGGTAACTTCTGAACCAACACGCTCCGTAACTTTATCAAGTACTGTATTGCTTGTAAGAAGCTCAATATATGTAGCTACCAGTCTTTGAGATGTTGCCAGGTCAGACGAAGAAATCGCTCCGCCCTGCACCCCGTTAGAAGAGTTGTTTACATAGATGCTGATGCTTGCCCGATACATAGGTGTCACGAATCCGGCAGTATAAGCCAATGCTGCACCGCCAGTAACCACAGCACACAAAACAATCAGCCACAGCTTTCGCATCAGCGCACTGAATATTTCCCTTATGTTCAGCTCCATCGTAGATTCCATATCCATCTCTCCTTATTGCTTTGGATGAATTATATAGTCTGAAAAGCAAAGCATTTTTGTCACATATACTTCTACAGTATACCACGCTACACCTATCCTTGTCAACACGCCTTTTGCGAAAAATACAAGTTAAAAAGTCGAAAAGTATCCTGTACTTTCCGACTTTTTCTTACAAACGCCCCTTGATTTGAAGCTCCTGATTTTTTATGCTGACAGTGGTATTGGGCGCAATAGACTTTGTTATAAATGCATTCGATCCGATGACTGATTCCCTGCCGATCACAGTGTCTCCGCCCAGCACAGAAGCACCTGCATAGATGGTAACATTGTCCTCGATTGTCGGATGCCGCCGCTTTCCCCGCAGGCTCTGACCGCCTCTGGTGGACAACGCTCCAAGCGTCACGCCCTGATAAATCTTCACATTTTCTCCAATCACTGTTGTTTCACCGATGACAATTCCTGTTCCATGGTCAATGAAAAAATATTTTCCAATGGTTGCACCGGGATGAATATCGATACCGGTCTCACTGTGTGCATGCTCCGTCATCATTCTGGGCAACATAGGCACATGAAGGGTATAGAGCACATGGGCAAGCCTGTAAACGGTAATCGCAAACAGACCCGGATAAGCAAAGATAATCTCTGCCATGGAGGTTGCGGCAGGGTCGCCGGCATAAGCCGCCTCCAAATCTGTCTGAACCATCGCTCTTACCCGGGGAATCTCATTAAAAAACGCCAGGCTGATCTGCTCTGCATGCTCCTGCGCGGTTTCCTTGGATTCTCCGGCGCTTTGGAATACCAGCGCGATCTGCCGGTTCAGGTGAAACAGCACATCCTCAATCAGCATAGATAGATTGGGCTTTGCATTGTAGCTGCGGTAATTCTTATCCCGAAAATACCCGGGAAATACGATTCTGCGCAGCTTCTCAATAATGTCGACAACTACATCCTTATCCGGCTGACGAAGAGGCTCGATCTGATCAATATCTCTGCCGCCGCCGTAATCTTTCAAAATACTGTCCACAACCGATTCAATTTCCTGCTCTATGGGTATCATCACATTCGCCTCCTGTCTTTTCTTTATTTCATATCATACTCTGGGGTTAATGTCAATGTTCCTATTGACAGGAAATCCTCAAAAAATGTATAATTTATAAAAGACACGTTACCGGTTTGGCCCTTAATTCTATGTCTTGGAGGTAATTCTATGGCCGGAATCTATGCATCAGTTACAGATCTGATCGGCTCAACACCCCTTTTGGAATTACAGAACATCGCAAAGGAAGAGCACCTGTATGCCCGGATTCTTGCAAAGCTGGAATCCTTCAATCCCGGCGGCTCTGTCAAAGACCGGGTAGCTTTTCATATGATCCGGGATGCAGAGGAGCGGGGCTTGCTGAAAAAGGGGTCTGTGATCATTGAACCTACCTCCGGCAACACCGGCATCGGTTTGGCTATGGCTGCGGCAGTGAGCGGGTATAAAACCATCATCGTGATGCCGGACTCCATGAGCCGCGAGCGGCAGCTTCTGATGAAGGCTTACGGGGCGGAGCTGGTACTGACGCCCGGTGCTCTCGGCATGCAGGGCGCTGTTGACCGGGCTAAAGCGCTGGCAGAACAGATCCCTGACAGCTTTATTCCCGGACAGTTTGACAACCCCGCCAACGCCGCAGCGCACACTCTGACTACCGGTCCGGAGATCTGGCAGGATACAGACGGTCAGGTAGACATTTTTGTTGCCGGTATCGGCACCGGTGGCACGATTACCGGCACAGGCAGATACCTGAAGCAGCGCAATCCTGCGCTGCAGGTAGTGGCTGTTGAACCGGCGGCTTCTCCCCTGCTCAGCAAGGGACTTGCCGGAAAGCACGGTCTGCAGGGCATAGGCGCAAACTTCATCCCCTCGGTTTTGGACCAGAAGATCTACGATTTGATCATTCCGGTCACAGAAGAGGATGCGTATACCGCTGCCCGATTGGCAGGCCGCAAAGAGGGTGTTTTGGCAGGTATCTCCTCCGGCGCTGCCCTTCATGCCGCCATCACACTGGCAAGACTGCCGGAAAACACCGGAAAAACCATCGTGGTACTTCTGCCGGATACCGGCGAGCGGTACCTGTCTACCCCTATGTTCGATTGATCAAGATATCACACCGGGCACTTCAGAATTATATCTGCCATACACATTTTAGTCATTTCTGAAATATTCAACTTTCAATTATCAAGTAAAAGCACACCTGTCAGGTGTGCTTTTTGTTAATCTTCTATTCTGCGGATATCCGCACCCAAGGCTGTCAGCTTTTCCACAAGCCGCTCATAGCCACGCTCAATAAAGTGGATATTTTCCACCCTGGTAGTACCCTCTGCCACAAGTCCGGCAATAACCAGTGCCGCGCCTGCCCGCAGATCATGAGCCCGAACAGTTGCACCTTTAAGCTGTTTCTGCCCTGTTACAATAGCAGTTTTGCCGTTGATGAGAATATCTGCGCCCATACTGGCAAGCTCTGTGCAGTAGCCAAAAAATCTGGTTTCGTAAACACTCTCTGTTAAACGGCTGATGCCCTCTGCCAGTGCCATACACACACAGATCTGCGCCTGCATATCTGTGGGAAATCCGGGATAAGGCCGGGTCTTTACCGTGGTATGCTGCAGCCGTCCGTCAGACTGCACCCGGATCGCATCATCATAATTTATAAATTTGGCTCCCATTTCCTCCAGCTTGGATGTAATACATTCCATATGCTTGGGAATCACATTCCGAACCAACACATTTCCGCCTGCAGCCGCAACCGCAGCCAAGTATGTACCGGCTTCGATCTGATCGGGAATGATCCCGTAAGTACCGCCCTGCAGGCTTTCCACACCACGGATCTTCACAGTATCCGTACCGGCGCCGGAAATATGGGCGCCCATGGTATTCAGAAAGTTTGCCAAGTCCACGATATGGGGCTCTTTTGCCGCATTCTCTATAACCGTCTGTCCGGGCAGCAGCACTGCAGCCAGCATAATATTCACCGTTGCGCCCACGCTGACTACATCCAGGCTGATCCGATTGCCCTGTAATCCGCCGGGACCGGGTGTTAGGTTTACATAATCTTCATTTTCATCCACATCCGCACCCAATGCCGCAAAACCCTTGATGTGCTGATCAATGGGACGGGAGGCAAAATTACAGCCGCCGGGCAATGCCACATTCGCTTTATGGAATCGACCCAGCAATGCGCCCATCAGATAATAGCTGGCACGCATTTTCCGCACCAATTCCGGATTTGGATGGGTACTGACAATATTCGTACAGTCCAGCAGCACAACACCCGGTGCTTCATACCGGATGTCGGCGCCAAGGTCCGCCAAAATATCCAATAAAATGCGCACATCGGAAATATCCGGTACGTTTTCCACGCGGCATTTTCCTTTTACCAGCAAAGCAGCAGGCAGGATCGCTACTGCCGCATTTTTCGCACCGCTGATGGTGACAGAGCCCTGCAAGGGATTTCCGCCACAAATTTCATATCTTGCCAAGGACGATTCACTCCTTGCTGTTTTCGTTTTCACTCACCTATCAATTATAGCATATTGTGCTGATTATGTAAAGCACAAATTTCCTTCATTTATCGGCGCAAACCCTTTGGATAGTGGTTTTTCAATACTTTTCCATCACCTTTTCCCCATCCGATACTGTATCCGTCCAAGGTTACCAGACACCAGCCCTGCTGTCCGGACGGAACTACATCCCCGTGCAGATACGCCTTCGCCTCATCCCCCAAGGCGGGATAATCCTGCATACGGGAAGCCTTATTCAGCCACAACGCCAAGGCGTGGGCAGGTTCAAAGCGTTCTTTTTTCACCTGTCCCAGCTCCAAGCCGGGGCGAAGGACCTTCAAGCCGTTCAGCGCAGGCAGCTCCTCCGGCGCCCAATAAAGGCTCTGCCCAAACAGCACCGCTTTACCTGCAGGCAGGGTAATCTCCAAATCCCGGGCAAATTCAGTCCACTGCTTAGGTAGCGTTACTCCTTTTTGCATACAGGGCGCGTCAGCCGCTTCTGCCTCCGCCTTCCGCAAAACCGCCGCAAAATGCCCCTCTCCCCGCAGCTTGTGAGGCCACAGCCGATACATTCCCACGCCTGCCGGTGTAAACCAGGGCGCGTCCACTTGCTCTGGGCTGAACTCCGGATGGCGCTGCAAAAAGCTTCTGACTGTCTGCTCATTTTCCTCAGGTGCGAAGGTACAGGTGGAATAAACAAGCCGTCCGCCCGGTTTTACCAAAGCTGCCCCGGAATCCAAAATCGCCTCTTGCCGCCGGGCGCACATCTGCACCGTTTCCGGACTCCAATCCGTTACCGCCGCTTCCTCTTTCCGGAACATGCCCTCGCCGGAGCAGGGCGCGTCAATCAGCACCCGGTCAAAATAATCCGGATACTTCTGCGCCAGCGTCTGTGGATGCTCATTTGTAACCAACGCGTTCGCTGCACCCAGTCGCTCCACATTCCGGCTGAGGATCTTCGCCCGTTTTGGACTCCATTCGTTGCACAGCAAAAAACCTGCGCCTTCCATTCGCCCGGCAATCTGGGTTGACTTTCCGCCGGGTGCGGCGCAAAGATCGCAGACCCGCTCGCCGGGCTTCGGATCCAACAGTGCCACCGCGGACATAGCACTGGCTTCCTGCAAATAGTATACGCCTGCTTCGTGATATGGGTGCAGACCGGGACGGGTCTGCGGATCATAATAATAGCCCATGGGTTCCCACGGAACAGGCTCTTCTGTAAACGAAAGCGCAGCTTTACCTTTCAGCGGATTGATCCGCAGCGCTACCGCTCTGGGACGCTCCAACGATTCCAAATAAGCTGTGTATTCCGCTCCCAGTTGTGTTTTCATTCTGTCCAAAAAAGCCGCAGGCAGCATACCGGATCTCCTTTACCTCTGTTTACATTTTATTATAGCATATCCTGTTTTGTATTTCTACCGCAAAAAACGGTACAGGCAACTGCCTGCACCGTTTTCCTTTAGTACTTATTCTTCTTCCTTGGACTCGTCAATGATCTTCTGCTGGTTTGCCTTGGGTACTTCTTCATACCGCTCAAAGTTCATTGTGAACGAGCCTCTTGCCTGGGTCATAGCACGCAGATCGATGGCATAGCTGCTCATCTCTGCCATGGGAACTTCCGCTTCCACAACGGTATTTCCGTCGTGATCCGGATTCATACCCATCACACGACCGCGACGCTTGTTCAGATCACCGATTACGTCGCCCATGTAGCTGTCAGGGATGGTCACCTGCAGGGACATCACCGGCTCCAGCAGCGTGGGTGCCGCATTAGGCATTGCTTCCTTGAACGCCAGGATCGCTGCCAGCTTAAATGCCATTTCATTGGAGTCAACCGGGTGATAAGAGCCGTCATACAGAACAGCCTTCAGGTTGACCATCGGATAACCGGCGAGGGGACCCTTCTTGATTGCTTCCTGAATACCCTTTTCAACCGCAGGGTTAAAATTCTTGGGAACTGCGCCGCCGACGACTTCTACATCGAAGATCAGCTCATCCTGCTCCTCCTGCGGCTCAAAGCGTACCCACACATCACCAAACTGACCGGATCCGCCGGTCTGCTTCTTGTGACGTCCATGGGCCTCCACCTTTTTCTTGATCCGCTCCCGGTATGCAATCTTTGCCGGAGACAGCACTGCGTCTACGCCGAAACGGCTCTTCAGCTTGGAAACCAGCACATCCAGATGCTGATCACCCGCGCCGGACAGCACCAGCTGATGGGTCTCCGCATTATTGACCAGTGTGAAGGAGGGGTCTTCTTCGTTCAGCCGGTTCAGACCGGTGCCCACCTTTTCCTCCTGTCCCTTGACCTTGGGAGCAATCGCCATGGAATAGCAGGGCTCCGCATAGGGAATACCCTTCAGGCTGACCACCTTACGGGGATCGCACAGGGTATCGCCGGTCTTCACCTTATCCATCTTGCCGATGGCACCGATGTCACCGCAGCTCAGACTCTTGACCTCTGTCGCCTTCTTGCCGCACATGGTATACAGACGTCCCAGCTTCTCGGTTTCGCCGGTACGGGCGTTGACGAGGGTAGTATCAGCGGTGATATCACCGGAAAGGATCTTCACAAACGAATACTTTCCGTACTGGTCAGACACCGTCTTCCATACGAAAGCAGAGGGAACACCGCCGGGGGAAACAACAAATTCTTCTGTTGCACCGTCCGCTGTGGTCGCCTTGTGATAGTTTCCTTCCACCGGATTGGGCAGAAGGTCAATAATATGATCCATCAGCATCAGGCTGCCCAGACAATTCACGCCGGAGCCGCACAGTACCGGGAACAGGGTCCGGTCCAGAACGCCCTTGTGCATGCCCTTGATCATTTCAGCATATGTAAAATCTTCACCGCCAAAGAATTTATCCATAAATTCTTCGCTGGTTTCTGCAACGGACTCCTTCAGAGCATCGTTGAATTCCGTGATGACCTCTTCCTTGCCTTCGGGTACTTCGATCTCCACCCGCTTCAGGTTCTGCATTTCATAAGCGCGCTTATTCAGCACGTCGATAATGCCTGTAACCTTCCGGTTTGCATCCCAAATAGGAACGACCACCGGTGCGACCTTATTGCCATACTTTTCACGCAGGGCGTTAAAGGTGGCGTTGTAGTCCGAATTGTCCTCATCCACCTTGGAAATATAGAAGAAGCAGGGCATATTCCGCTCCTGGCAGTACTTCCATGCCTTTTCCAGGCCCACGGTAATGCCGTCCTTGGCGGAACAGACAATAATCGCCGCGTCAGCAGCACGCAGTGCCTCCATTGCAGCACCGGAGAAATCGAAACCACCGGGTGTATCCAGCAGGTTGATCTTATTATTATGATACTCCAGAGGTACGACCGCAGTGGAAATAGAGATGTTGCGGCGGATCTCCTCGGGATCAAAGTCACAAACGGTATTGCCGTCAGCATTTTTGCCGATACGGTCAATAGCACCGGTCATGTAAAGCAGGCTTTCAGCCAGAGCGGTCTTGCCGCTGCCGCTATGACCCAGCAGGCAAATATTACGAATCGCGTTAGCAGTGTACATGGTATGTTCAATCTCCTTTCGGGAAGGCGGACCTTCCACCTGTGCAGTCAGGGTGCTTCCGCACCGCAATAAGGACATTATACACGAACATCATTCGAATTTCAATGCCTATTTTTGTCAAATTCACAAATCCACGCACGCTTTCACTCCATTGCAGATCAAAAAGTCCTGTTTTTCGGTCTAAATCAGTCAAAACGCACGTCTTCATCCCGAAAACATTTGTTTTCTTCCGCCGTACGCACCTTGCCTTGAACAACCACTCCCAACTGCCCACAACAGCGCATAACAAAGCTGCTGCTTGATCCGGGAGCTTACGGCTTAAACCTGTTATATTTCTGATGGTGCAGTATGATCAGCATCTTATAATGTTCCTGACTGGGGCGTCTGCCGGAACCGTCGTCAAACAGGGCTTGTATTTCATAATATAATGCATATTGCCCGTTCTCAACCCTGATCAGATACTCTCTGGTATATTGATCGCCTATATATGTATAGCCCTGCTTCAGGTTTTTACACCGATCTTCCATTTTTACGTCCAACAGCGCTGTAACTTGATCCCCCACGTACCAATATTCCACATTGTACGAATCCGGATACGACTGTGTCGTAAATATATGCCGACCTGTGTAACTCCCTATGTGCGTCCGCCCTTACGGACCGCCTTTGGTATTAAATTGCTCTTGTCCATTCGGTGATCAGCAGACCCGGAATCATCCACGCAAGCTGATACAGAAGCATATTGGCCGGTGTCAGCAACTCCAAAGACCCCAACACCGTCATGATCAGCATCACTGCCAGCCCTAAAATACCGCCGGTCATATGCACCGCAGTACCCAAAATACTGGCTGTACGCAACGCCCGGGCACCGGTCACACCGTAAGCAAAGGGTGCAAGACCTCTGGATGTCACCAGCAGCAGTGTTCTTGCCTCTTCCTCCGGCTCTGCTTCCAGCATCGCCAGTCTCTGCTCCCGGTTCGGATATAGAATACGCTTTGGATTAACACCAAAACGGCTGCGCATAAAGCTGTGGGTTAACGCAAAGTCTCCGGCAACCAGCACAGGATTCAATCCCCGGTACGCACAAAGTGTACCTAAACCGGCCACCGATGATTTCACCTTCTCATAAGTAATCGCGAACAGACCGCAAAGCTCCCCATCGATTGCCACACACACTGCATGCTTTACCCGAATACCGCCGGGAACTTCCACGCCCATTTCCTTCAGGAAGGACAGGCTGCCTACCAAAACCGCCTCTCCGTCAACCACAGCTCCTACACCGCCGCTTTCGTAGGTCCGCAGCTCCTGAACGTCGTAGTGTATACCGTTTCGGCTTTCCAGAACCTGCGAAAACAAGGGTGCCAACCCACCGCCATCAGCGGTAATGACTGCTGTTCCATATGCCACGACCTCATCAGGATTCCGGCTTCCGTAAAATTTCACGCCGTTCATCCGGACCGCGCCGGCAGGAAACAGGTCCTCATGGGTCACAGGAAATACTGCTTTTCCGCAAAGTCCTGCCACGCCCTTCCAGCCGCAAAGCACCGTTCCAAGGCTATGAAGACGCCGTTCCAGCAGACCCATAGGACGGGACAGTGTAATAAAAGCAGTAGCAGGCAGAGCTGCCAGCAGTGCTGCCGCCGTCACCTGAATTCCCGCATAGATCCCGTGCAGAGCTGCTGCCGTGATTCCGATACCCACGCTGACCAGCAGTGCCACCAGTGCGTATACGGAAAGTACCTTTTCGGGCGCGGACTGCTCACGGCAGGAATCCGTATAGTCCTCCACCTGTCCTTCACGGCGGACAAAACCTGTTCGCCCTGCGTAATAATTTGAAACCGCGCACAATCCGTCCAGATGATTGGCCTTGCGCATGGTATCTACCTGCCCTATTTCCGTGCTTCTGCGCTGATAGGTACTCCACAAAGACATGGTCATTTCCAAACTGAACGCGGCGCAGCAGGGTACCCGCAGCTGCTTCAAACACAGCACCGCATCCATACAGCAGAACAAAAACGTAAACAGCAGCAGGGTGTTCAGACTGAATTTACCCTTCAGCAGATCTGTCGCACCCTCTATAAGCTGGAACGATCCCAGCAGCGCGGAAACCAGTACCGCAAACAACTGACCGAAGATCATCAGACGCAGCCGGTTTTCCTGAACAAGTCCCAGTGCATACATAGCTGTAGCACCTGCGCTGACCAGTACCACCAACAGACTTATAAAAATTGCCGCCTGCAGCTTACCCAAGCCTTTCTCCGCCAATTCATAATAGCGTTTTTCCGGACCTGCCACCAGCTTGCGCTTCAACTCCCGCAGCCGGGAACGGGGTTGGAATACAATAGGCTGAGGCGGAACATACTCACCTATCGGCTGCTCATATTCCGGTTCCCAATTCTCCGGAAACGCCTCTTCTTCTTCCGGTGTATTCTGCTCTTCCTCCAAAGGTTCAGCTATACGAACCTTCCCCTTGGGCAGCCGTACTGCATCCATCCGGATCGTATCGTCCGGAACTGCATCTGTGTTACCGGCATCGGCAGAAACCGCATCCATACGGATCGTATCTCCGGAAAGTGCATCCATCCGGATCGTGTCCCCGGAAACCATCTGCTCCGGAAGCGTCTCCACGGTCTCCTGCTCAGGCTGTGCCTGCTGGGGATGATCGCTGAATTCCCTTAAAATATCATCCAGATCAAATTCCTGACGTTCCTGCTCCTCCATAGGCTTCCTCCTATTTGCTCATGCGCTGCCGCACCGCTTCATACAGCAAAATGGATGCGGCGGCAGATGCATTGAGTGATGTGATCCGACCGTTCATAGGGATATGCACCGTTACATCGCAGTTCTTCTGAACCAGCCGGCTCATTCCCTCGCCCTCCGATCCGATCACCAGTGCTGCCGGAACGGTCAGGTCTGCCTGATACATGGGCACAGAGCCTTCGGCGGCTGTACCGAAGATCCATACACCCTTTTGCTTCAATTCTTCAATCGCTGCGTTGATATTGGTGACTCTTGCCACCTTCATGTATTCCACCGCACCGGCAGACGCCTTGGCTACCACCGCCGTCAGCCCCACACTCCGCCGCTTGGGAATAATCACACCGTGGGCGCCGGCGCACTCCGCCGAGCGAATGATCGCGCCCAGATTATGGGGATCTGTCAGCTCGTCGCAAATAACCAGCAGCGGGGTCTGCCCCCGGTCTGACGCCTCCTGCAAAAGATCGTCGATAGAGAAATAAGAACGGGCTGCCGCCAGCGCGATCACACCCTGATGGGCATGGGTGGTGCTCATGGCATCCAGCTTTCTTCTGTCAACCGGTACGACCACTGCACCGGTCTCTTTCGCCTGAGCAGCCAGCCGCTGCAGCGCCCGGTCGGTTTCCCCGGCGGCAATAAATACCTTATCGATGGTTCTGCCGCTTCTGAGTGCCTCCGTCAAAGCATTACGACCCTCCAGTTGACCCTCTGTTTCCTCCGCCTGCACGGTCTGTTCTCTGACAGGTTTTCCACGGCGATACGCCTCTTTCATTACATTCACTCCCCAAGATCATTTCCAAATTCACATTGTTTTTCCTATTGTATCAAATTTTTCTCCTGTTCTCAACTGCTATTTTCAGGAAACCGCCCCCATTCCAGAAATTAACAGAAAATTTACCGGATTGTCCTGTATCATTCATTGCAGAGTGCGAGAAAATGTGATATGATGAAGAAAATCCAGTTCAAGGAGCTTTTTTATGGAACAAAACCGAAATCGAAAGGACGATACTCCCAAAAACGGCGGCAAACGTCCGAAGGGCAATATTTGGACCACGCTGATCATTACGGTAGCGATCGTTTTGATTTTAAGCAGTCTGTTCAGCGCGATCAGCAGCAGCCACTATACAGAGACTACTTATTCCCATTTCCTCAACGCTATGGAAACAGGAAATCTGGCGGAGGTGGAATTCCAGTACGACCGGGTCCTTTACCTGACCAAGGAGGCTGCCGCACTGCCTCCTGCCCAGCAAAAGGCCTGTGTGACGGGTCTTCCCGCCGGCAACGTCATGGAGCTGGCCGGTAAGCTGGATGCGATGGGTGTAAAGGTCAATCAGGTCATCACCGAAGACAATTCCATAATCATGATGATCCTGTCTTATGTGATCACCTTTGCCATCTTCTTCCTGCTTGTACGGACCGTCACCAAGCGTTTCAGCGGTGACGGCATGATGGGTATGGGTGCAAGTAAGGCCAAGGTCTATATGGAAAAGCAAACCGGCGTTACTTTCCAGGATGTGGCAGGTCAGGACGAGGCAAAGGAGTCCTTGCAGGAGATCATTGACTTTCTGCACAATCCCAAAAAATATACCGACATCGGTGCGAAACTGCCCAAAGGTGCGCTGCTGGTAGGCTCTCCCGGCACCGGCAAAACCCTGCTTGCCAAGGCTGTTGCCGGCGAAGCGAATGTGCCCTTTTTCTCTATTTCCGGTTCGGACTTCGTAGAAATGTTTGTTGGTGTAGGCGCAAGCCGTGTCCGGGATCTGTTTCAGCAGGCTGCCAAGGTCGCGCCCTGCATCGTCTTTATTGACGAGATCGACGCAGTAGGCCGCTCCCGGGATAACAAGTTCGGCAGCAACACCGAACAGGAGCAGACCCTCAATCAGCTTCTTGGAGAGATCGACGGCTTCGACTCCTCCAAGGGTATCGTATGTTTAGCAGCAACCAACCGTCCGGAGATCCTGGACAAGGCATTGCTCCGTCCCGGCCGTTTTGACCGGCGAATTATTGTAGACCGCCCCAATCTGCAAGGTCGTCTGGACACCCTGAAGGTCCACACCCGGAAGATCAAGCTGGCAGAGGATGTGGATCTGAAAAAGATCGCGCAGGCTACTGCCGGCGCAGTAGGTGCGGATTTGGCGAACCTTGTGAACGAAGCTGCTCTGCGGGCTGTTCGTCAGGGCCGCAAGGCAGTGAATCAGGACGACCTGTTGGTATCCTTTGAAATGGTTATTGCAGGTACGGAGAAGAAAAACACCGTCCTGACTGATACGGAAAAGCGGCTGGTCGCTTACCACGAGGTGGGTCACGCGCTGATCGCCGCCTTGGAGAGGCACGCCCAGCCCGTGTCCAAGATCACCATTGTCCCCCACACCTCCGGCGCGCTGGGCTATACCATGCAGATGCCTGAGGAAGAAAAGTATTTGCAAACCGCAGACGAGCTGATGACCGAGCTGCGGACGCTGGTAGGCGGTCGTGCCGCGGAGCAAATCGTTTTCGGTGTGCAGACCACCGGCGCGTCTAACGACATTCAGCGGGCTACCGCGCTGGCACGGAATATGGTCAGCCTGTACGGTATGAGCGATGCACTGGGTCTGATGGCACCGGCTTCCGTGAACCATCAGTATTTAGAGGGGCAAGCTTATTTGGATTGTTCTCAGGAAACATCGGCGTTGGTAGACCAGGAGGTCAAGAAGCTGCTGGAGCGTTGCTACGAAGACGCGAAGGCGATCCTGTCTTCCAACCGGGAACTGCTGGATGAGATCGCCCAGTACCTGCTGGCGAAGGAAACCATTTCCGGAGACGAGCTGATGGCATACGTCCACGCCAAGGACAAACCGACCGAAGACGGTCCCTGTGCCGATACGGAAGATTTTGAAGAATAACCAACGAGGGCGCTGCAGCTTTGCAGCGCCCTCTAAAACTGTATGTTCATCTCGTAGGGGCGGCGATTCTGTCGCCCGCCCTATATGGTTGATTTTCAGACCTTTTTTGTGCAAATACTTGACGAAACATGGATTACATGGTATAAGTACTTCATCTTTATAACCAAATACAAGAAAAATGGTAGAGGCGCGAAGCTCAAAAGTACCCAGATCCAACGGTTGGGCAAACCGGATGTGGCAAAAGGGTGTTTCGCCGAAAAGGAGCATCTGCCCGGATGCTTGCTTTGGGCCGTCACAGAATATGTGCCGGACTGTCACAAATGTGGAGTGCTATCATCATGGAACAGTCGATTTGCCATGTATGAAAGCGTTGTTTAATGCTTCTGCATGGCTTTTTATTTTATTATAAGGAGCGGTTTTCAATGAAAAACAACAAATGGATCAAACCGGTTGTGATCGGCATTGTGCTGGCTGTTATGGCCGGTATGCTGGTATGGGCCGGTGTTTCCGCAGGCGGTCAGGCTGACGCGCTGGTCGGCACTTTCTGGTCCCTGTTCCCCCCGGTCGTCGCCATTTGCCTGGCACTGATCACCAAGGAAGTGTACTCTTCCCTGTTCGTGGGTATTTTAGTCGGCGGTCTGCTGTCCACCGGCTTTAACCCTGTCCACACCGTAGATGCTTTTGTAAACGACGGCTTCATCTCCGCTGTTTCCGGCAGCTCCGGTATCTTCATCTTCCTTGTGCTGTTGGGTGTTATTGTTGCCCTGCTGAACAAGGCCGGCGGTTCTCAGGCCTTCGGTGCATGGGCTGCCAAGCATGTCAAGACAAAGATCGGTGCTTCCATTGCCACCTTCTGCTTCGGTGTGCTGATTTTTATTGACGACTATTTTAACTGCCTGACCGTGGGTGCTGTTATGCGGCCTGTCACCGACAAGGTCAAGATCTCCAGATCCAAGCTGGCTTATCTGATCGATGCCACCGCTGCGCCGGTTTGTATGATCGCGCCTATTTCTTCCTGGGCTGCTGCCGTTTCCAGCTATGCCCCCGAAGGACAGGGTCTGTCCCTGTTCATTCAGGCCATCCCCTATAACTTCTACTCTCTGCTAACCTTTGTGTTCATCATCACTATCACACTGATGAAGTTTGATTACGGTCCCATGCGTCTGCACGAGAAAAATGCTGAAGCCGGCGACCTGTTCACCTCCGGCATGGTTCACGCAGACAGTGAAGAGGATGCACCTGCCACCGGCAAGGCAAAGATCATCGACCTGATTCTGCCCATCCTGGTGCTGATCGGCGTTTGTGTTCTGTCTTTGTTCTATGTTGGTCGCTGCATGGGTGCGGAATGGGTATTCGCCTCTGCCAACTACGATCCCTCTCTGGGCTTTGTGGATGCCTTCTCCAATACCGACGCTACTGTGGGTCTGCCCTGGGGCGGACTGATCGCGCTGCTGTTCTGCATCATCTACTTTGTTGCAAGAAGACTGGTCACCTTCAAGGAAGCCATGGACTGCATTCCCAAGGGCTTTATCGCCATGGTTCCCGCAATCCTGATTCTGACCATGGCCACCACCCTGAAGAATATGACCGGCCTGCTGGCATCCGATGTCTTTGTTGAAAACGCTCTTGCAAACGTCAGCGGTCTTAATAACTTCCTGCCCGCAATCATTTTCCTGGTGGCCTGCTGCATTGCCTTTGCCACCGGTACAAGCTGGGGCACCTTCGGTATTCTGATCCCCATCGTGCTGAGCATCTTCCCCGTTGGCAGTGAGCTGGGCATTATGAGCATGTCCGCCTGCCTTGCCGGTGCTGTCTGCGGTGACCACTGCTCCCCCATCTCCGACACCACCATTATGTCCTCTGCCGGTGCCAAGTGTGACCACCTGAACCACGTTTCCACACAGTTCCCCTATGCCTTAACCTGCGCTGGTGTTTCCTTCGTTGCCTACATCCTGGCAGGTTTTGTGCAGAACGTATTTATTTCCCTGCCTATTGCTATGGTAATGATGGTAGCTACCTTGTTTATCATCAAGCTGCTGCAAAAAAGCACTGACCGTAAATTGGCATAAAAATAAGCTCTATGATTAAAAACGATGCCGGAGATATTCTCCGGCATCGTTTTTTTGAGCCGCTTCCAATGTTCATCGGCTCTATACAAAGAGGAAAGAAAATGAAGAACTGATCGTAAATTATTCCTGGGTCAGAAAGTCCGCCGGATCTACATACCGGTCATTATAGGTGACGCTGAAATGGATATGATCCCCGATCGCACTTTCCAGCAATGCCGAGTTTCCAACACAGCCAAGGGTTTGCCCCATTTCAACTGTATCCCCAGGCTGCACCTGCACCTCCTCAGCCAAGCTGCTGTATTTGGTTACATAACCGTCCGCATGGCTGATCACCACGGTCACCCCCATGGCTTCGTCATCATAAACCGTATACACCGTGCCGTCTGCCGCGGCTACTACCGGTGTTCCCGCTTCCGCGGCGTAGTCAATGCCATTGTGCACCCGCCAATCCCGGGTGGTCTGATTGTAGCTCAGGCAGTCCATCGCATACTCAGCCGCGGTCTGTCCGTTTACAGGCGCGGTAGTTTTGTACGGTCTTGGAGGCAGCACAATAGGGTCGGTTTGCTCTGTTCCCTGTGTCCCGTCGGTGGGCTGCTGATCGCTGGGCTGTGTTGCCACTGCCTGCACATCTCCATTGCCCTGATTGTCAGAAGACATCGGGTTGTTCTGAATACTGCCGCCGATGTCATTTGCGTTTCGGTAATACAAATAGCCGGAAATCCCAATAGCCACAGCACATAGGATCAGGGCTATGTAGTAGCCCTTACCGCTGATGCTATTAGTCCATTTTTTCTTGCTCATTTCAAGCACCTCCGTAGACCAGTATTACCACTTTTTCGGAGGTTAAACCAATATTTGAAAAATTTTACCCAGTAATCATAACCACCGGCCGCCGGTGGTTATGATTATACAGCAAAAACCGCCCCGAGAGGGCGGTCCAATAAAACAGTATAATAATGTTTTCGGGAAGGCGGCGTGAGAAATCACGCCGCTTTTCCGTTCATAACGTCATAGAGCAAATTGGCGGGGAGTATGCCGATATAGTTGTAGCTGATGGTCACATCCTGCACTCGATGTCCGCTGGACTTGTCCGGTGCATGAACATATACGGCGCCCACCATATCGTTCAGAATAGTGGGTGTCAGCTTCTCCAAGTACAGGTATTTCTTTGCCTGTCGGATAAACCTATCAACATTCTCCGCTTGATCTTCTTGATTCTGTATTTCGTTTTCAAGCATTTCAATCTTGGCGCTCAGGTCTGTCTGCTCCTGCTCATAATCATCAGACAACATCTGAAAACGAGCCTCGGACAGCTTTCCGTTGACCATATCCTCATAAATACGCTTGAACAATCTGTCCAGTTCAGCCAGACGGTTTTCGGATTTCTGCAAGGTTCGTTTCTTGGCAGAAAGCTCTTTCTTTGCTTCCTCACTTCGCTTTGCACCCAATGCTCTGCGGAACGCATCCTCATAATCGGCAACACACTGTATCACCAATCTCATGTGTTGGAGCGTACCTTCTTCCAGTACCACGGCACGGATGAAGTGGGTATCGCAAACTTCCTTGCCCTTTTTACGGGAAGTGGAGCATACGAAGTGGTCTTGTCTGGTTTCAAAACTGTTGCTGGTGCAGTAGTACAATTTCTCACCACAATCGGCACAGCGGACGAGACCGGAGAACATATTGGTCTTGC
>JAFSDV010000002.1 GCA_017436035.1 Oscillospiraceae bacterium
CAACAAAAAAGGAAGCTACCGATTTGGTAACTTCCTTAATGTACTTCGTTATTCCTAATATCCTTGTATCAGGCATCCCTACGTTGGCATTATCCAAATCAGGTTCTCGGTCGAAGGTCACACCTTCCTCTCAGCCTGTAATACAAGCTCCCGTTGATTCAATTGTCGTATATATTATACACTGACTTTTCGATAAAAGCAAGATGTTTTGCGAAAGTTCACACTTATGGCACAAATAAACACTTCATTATTTGTTGGTAAAAAAGATGGATGGAATATACGCCTGTGCAAATTAGCAGGATTTTGCTAAAAATCCGATTAGCAGGCGATTAGCAAAACGGCGAATTTCTGCTAATCGCAATTAGCAAGAATTAAGGCGTGGTACGCTAAAAGTTCGAGCTTGTTTTGCTACCATAAAAGCAAGAAAACTCACTCAAGAAAATGAGTGGATAAAGAAAAGCAAAAGTGTCGAAAACACAGTGTTTTCGGCACTTTTTGGCACCCTGAAGAGGACTCTAACCTCCGACCTGCCGCTTAGGAGGCGGCCGCTCTATACAACTGAGCTATCAGGGCATATACAATACGATTCAAACCAATGACCATTTGCCTTTTTGCAAAGGCGAGTGATTTAGTATAACCTTAGGAGGCGTACGCTCTATCCAGGTGAGCTACGGAGGCGTATTTTCCTTTTGGATACTTGTACATTGTAACGAAAAAAAGGCGGAGTGTCAACCGTTAATCCCAGGCTGACAGCTTCGTTTCCAATATTTGGCCTGTTCTCAAAGAAAGAGAGGTGTGTTATAATTTGCCTCGCGTATATACGCAGAATCTGTAACACGAGGTGGTTTATGAAACGAATATGTTCTTTAATGATGACGGCAGTTTTGCTGTTGGGCTTATTGGCTGCACCAAAGCAGGTCCAAGCGGCTGCAGCTGATTCCAGGGCCGGTGTGGTGACCACTGCTGTCGGACTGAATGTGCGCGCAAGCGCGTCAACAAGTTCAAGAGTACTGACTGCTTTGGGGAAGGGTGCTTATGTGACGCTGTTGTCCAAATCCG
Organism: Oscillospiraceae bacterium; assembly: GCA_017436035.1. Taxonomy (GTDB): domain Bacteria; phylum Bacillota; class Clostridia; order Oscillospirales; family Oscillospiraceae; genus Faecousia. The sequence goes on from JAFSDV010000002.1 coordinate 1,060, forward strand.
GCGCGTGGTGGCGGGTGGAATACGGAAACGGTCAATACGGTTATTGTCACGGTGATTATATTTCTGCTGTGGCAGGTAGCACGGCTGTTGTCAATACTAACGCAGAGGGGCTGAATGTACGAAGCGGTCCGGGTACATCCTACAAAAGAATCGGCGGTCTTTCCCGCGGTCATGTTGTGATCGTTCTGTCCAGCTCCGGGGGCTGGAGCAGGATCTTATATCACGGAACAAAACTGGGATATGTAAGCGCCCAATATTTGGCAGGAACAGCTTCTGATTCAGCCGGCAGCAGGGCGATTCGGCTGAATGTGCCGGATTTTAAGCAGGCAGACAGCCGCTGGTCCTGGGTGACCCTTGGAGAATCCGGGAAAACAATGGCGAAGATCGGTTGTGCTACAACGGCAATCGCCATGATGGAATCCTACCGGACCGGAACGACCATTTATCCTGATGCCATGTCCAAGCAGCTGCGTTATACGGCATCAGGCAGTGTTTATTGGCCCAGCCATTATGTGACGGTCACCAGTAGTGCCGGATATTTAAACGCCATCTATGAACAGCTGAAGCAGGGGAAGCCGGTGTTGTTCGGCGCGAGAAATTCCTATGGCACACAGCACTGGGTAGTGATCACCGGATTTGCCGGTGGAAGTCTGTCTGCTTCCAATTTTATCATCAATGATCCGGGTACCGGCAGCCGCACGAACCTGCAGCAGTTTTTGAACGCCTATCCAACGTTTTATAAGTTTTTTTACTATTGAGAATGTCGATTGACAAAATGGGCTCAGGGGATTACAATATCTGCATATAATCAACAGTCGAGGTGACTCCTATGGAAAAGAAGCTTCACACAGAAACACTTTGTATTCAGGCCGGTTACAGCCCCGAAAACGGACAGCCCCGGCAGATTCCCATTATTCAGAGCACAACCTTCAAATATGCCACCTCTGAGGAAATGGGAAAGCTGTTCGATCTGGAGGCGTCGGGATATTTCTACTCCCGTTTGCAGAATCCTACCTGTGATATGGTTGCGGCGAAAATTGCGGCTCTTGAGGGCGGTACGGCGGCAATGCTGACCGGCTCCGGTCAGGCGGCGAACTTTTACGCTATGTTCAATATTGCCTCCTGCGGCGATCATATTGTTGCAAGCTCCGCGATTTATGGCGGCACATTCAACCTGATTGCTGTTACAATGAAGCGTATGGGAATTGACGTGACCTTCGTTGATCCGGACTGTACGGAAGAAGAGCTTAATGCCGCGTTCCGGGCGAATACCAAGCTGGTATTTGGAGAGACCATTGCCAATCCTGCGCTGACGGTGCTGGATATTGAAAAGTTTGCCAAGGTTGCTCACAGCCATGGTGTGCCGCTGATCATTGACAATACCTTTGCTACGCCGGTAAACTGCCGTCCCTTTGAATGGGGTGCGGATATTGTGACCCACTCCACCACCAAGTATATGGACGGACACGGCGTTGCCGTGGGCGGCTGTATTGTAGACAGCGGCAAGTTTGACTGGACCAAGTATCCGGATAAGTTCCCCGGTCTGTGCACCCCGGATGACAGCTATCACGGCGTGACCTATACAGAGCGGTTTGGTTTGGCCGGTGCGTTTATTACCAAATGCACAGTGCAGCTGATGCGGGATCTCGGTTCGATTCAGTCGCCACAGAGTGCCTTTTATCTGAATCTGGGGCTGGAGAGTCTGCCTTTCCGGATGAAGCAGCACTGCGCCAACGCCCAGGCGATCGCGGAATTTTTGCAGGAGAATCCCAAGGTGGCTTGGGTCAAGTACTGCGGCCTAAAGGGTGACAAGTACTACGAGCTGGCACGCAAGTATATGCCCAACGGCTCCTGCGGTGTGATCTCCTTTGGCTTGAAGGGCGGCCGTCAGGCGGCAGAGGTGTTTATGAAGCACCTGAAGCTGGGTGCAATCGAGACCCATGTGGCGGATTCCCGTACCTGCTGTCTGCACCCTGCCAGTGCGACTCACCGCCAGATGACTGACGAGCAGCTGGACGCGGCAGGCGTAGGCGCGGACCTGATCCGTCTGTCCTGCGGACTGGAAAATGCGGAGGATTTGATCGCCGACCTGAAGCAGGCAATCGAACAGGTATAATTGAAAATTTATGCAGCGACTGTTCTCCCGACGGTCCCGCTGTAAAGAAGTCAGGACCTCCGGCTTAGCCGGAGGTCCTGACTTGTTAAAGCAGCCGAATACCGGCTTTTTCACAGGCATCCACTGTGTCCTTGTCCCAAACACTGGACTGGACTTCGCCGATATGGGCGCAGCCCATCATCAGCAGGCACAGCCGGGATTGACCGATGCCGCCGCCGATGGTCAGGGGAAGCTCGTCGGCTAAAAGCATTTTATGGAAGGGGAGCTCTCTGCGGTCGTTACAGCCTGCGATGGTGAGCTGGCGGTCCAGAGACTCAGCGTCAACACGAATACCCATAGAGGAGATCTCCAGCGCACGGCCCAAGACTTCATCCCAAAAGAAAATATCGCAGTTGAGCTGCCAGTCGTCATAGTCCGGTGCGCGTCCGTCATGGGGCTTGCCGGAGCGGAGCTTTCCGCCGATCTGCATAATGCAGGCAGTGGGGTGTTCCTTTACAAAGGCGTTTTCCCGCTCAGAGCCGGTCATATTGGGGTACAAGTCTTCCAGCTCCTGAGTTGTGACAAAGGCGACCTCCCGGTTCAGCTTCACCTGAAGCTGAGGGAAGCGGACGTGCAGGCGGTCACTGGTGTTGCAAATGGCCTGTACGATGGAACGGACGATCAGTTTCAGGTAGTCCAGATTCCGGTTTTCCCGGGTGATGATCTTTTCCCAGTCCCACTGATCCACATAAATGGAGTGGATGTTGTCCAGATCCTCATCCCTGCGGATGGCGTTCATATCTGTATACAAGCCACCGCCCACGGTGAAATTGTACCGTTTCAGGGCGAGCCGTTTCCATTTTGCCAGAGAATGGACCACCTGAGCGTCTGTGCCCACTGCCGGAATATCAAAGGATACCGGGCGTTCGTAGCCGTTCAGATTGTCATTCAGACCGGACTGCTCGGTGACGAACAGGGGAGCGGATACACGCTTGAGGTTCAGTGCGCCGGCAAATTCATCCTGAAAGCTTTGCTTGATGTATGCAATGGCACGCTGGGTGTCATATTCATTTAATATTGGCTGATAGCCTTCGGGTATGTAGATCTTATTCATAAGACCCGTCCTTTCGCAGACAGATAATATATCTATTGTACTGTTTTTTTGAATAAAATCAAGTGTTTTACGGAATATAGTTGATGATAAAACACACCTGCACCGGTTTTGGCGCAGGTGTGTGATTTTTAAAGGGTATTAGGGGCGTCCGTTGTTGTTCCAGGGATAGCTGCCACTGCTTTGATTGGTATCCTGATTTTCCAGTGCGGACTGGGTGTGCTCGCCTACAGTGACAGTCAGTTGGGATGAAGAGCCTTGTCGGTATACAGTCATAGTCAATAGGTCTCCAACCTTGGATTGCTCTATCAAGGTCACAAGATCAGCGCTGCCTGTAATGACTGTATCGTTGACCTGCGTGATAATATCGTTGATCTGCAGTCCGGCTGCCTTAGCAGGGCTGTTCTCTGAAATGCTGATCACCGCAGCACCCTTGGGCAGACCGTAACGCTGGGCTTCGGCACTGACATTTACTACAGAAACGCCAATATAAGGCTTGACGATATAGCCCTTTTCGATGATCGACGTGACGATGTCTTTAATATGATTAACAGGTATTGCAAAGGCAATATTGTCGATGGAGGCACTGTTGGAGGAGGAGCTGGAATATTTGGCATTGGTAATACCGATAACCTCACCGTACATGTTAAACAGTGCGCCGCCGGAGTTGCCGGAATTGATCGCGCAGTCAGTTTGAAGCAGATTCATTGTGAGACCTGTAGACATGGTGACTTTACGGTTCATTGCGCTGATCGAGCCAGAGGTTAAAGAAAAGGTCAGCTCGCCAAGGGGGTTGCCGATGGCTACCACGCTGTCGCCCACGTTCATATTGTCTGAGTCGCCAAGGATCACAGGGGACAGATTCTTGGCGTCGATCTTTAGTACCGCAATATCATTGCTTTCATCATAGCCGATCATTGCCGCTTGATAGCTGGTGCCGTCGTAAAGGGAAACGGTGATGGAGCTGGAGGATTCAACAACATGGTAATTGGTCAGGATATAGCCGTCATCGGACAGGATAAAACCGGAACCGGAGGCGGCAGAGGTGGTCTGATAGCCCCAGAAATTAGTGGTGATAGAGGTGGTGATACCAACTGTAGAATGGACGTTTGCAGCATAGACCTCAGCGGGCGTCTGTATCTTGCCGGTATCGATCTGGGTGATTTCGATGACACTGTTTTCCCGGACACCTTCCAGGATGCCGGAGACAGATCCGCCTGATTGCTGACCGCCTGCAGGAGCAAAATACTGCAAACCAAACAGTACGCCACCTGCGCCCAGCAGACCGCTGATCAGGCTGGAGCAAAGCGCCAAGGCGATCACTCTGCCGGTTGTCCAGCGGGATTTCTTTTTGCTTGGCTGCGGGTCGTAGCCATAAGGCTGCCCATATTCCCGTGGGTGATTATTGGAACACACCGGCTCGTCACCGGCGTTTTGAGACTGTGAATAGTGGTAGGTGCCGTCGGATTCGTTGAACATAACAAATCACTCCTTTTGCTGTTATTTTATGGATTTATTTTATCCCTATACACCGCACGTTTGTTAAATTTTTGCTGAATAGTCTGTTAAAGTTTTTTGGAATTTTTTTGAATGAACAATCAGGAGCGTTTTGTGATGGTTGATTTAGGAAGATCATAAAAAATGTAGAACAAAGGCTTTTATCAAATACAATTTAGTCTTTGCATACATTGCTTGGTCATAGTTTGTTGCCTCTATGTTGTTTTTCCTCAGTAAAAATAAATTTATCCTTGGAATGTGCCTTGACAAACGATGGGTGCTGTGCTAAAATACTTTGGCAGTAAAGAAATATTGTATTGTTGATTCGGAGTGATACCCAAGAGGCCGAAGGGGCTCCCCTGCTAAGGGAGTAGGCGTCTAAACAGCGCGCGAGGGTTCAAATCCCTCTCACTCCGCCAAAAGAAGACCACCCATTGGGTGGTCTTCTTTTGCGGATAAAAGTATTCGGATGATCATATGCGCCGCCGCATATTAATTTTTACGCTCGACCTTTTTCTTTGTTCCGTCCGGGTAAAGAATATAGGTGTTATCCAGCTGCCCGGTCAGGCTTGCCTTTACAGAGTCGATGTAGACGCGGCGCAGCTGATCCCGCTCAGCAGTTTCTTCGGGGGTCAGACCTTCGGCTTTCGCTTTGGCGGCAAGGACGTTGATCCTGGCAATGACTTCGTTCATATTCATAAATAATACCTCACACATAGCGGTCGATGACCACGGATATTCGGCCTTTTTTTGTCTGACCGTTGACGCTGCGGAGCTTCATTTTTCCAAGTCCTCGAACAGAAACAGTTGCACCCTCGGAAATGGCTTTGTCCGGCTTTTCACAGGGAAGTCCGTTGATGGCTGCCTTTCCGGATAGGATGTATTGGGCTGCCTGACTGCGGGCGATCCGGAAACCGCTGCTGATGATACTGTCCAGCCGCAGGGACGCAAGGGTATCTGTAATCTGTTTTGTTTCCGGTTCCGGAACGGAAACGTCGGAAAGCTCAATCCTATTTAGGTGCAAAGGGGTTCTGCCGGCAGCAGTTAGATTCTGCAGTATAAAAGGCGCGATCTGCGTTGTTACAAAAAAGTCACAGCTTCCTGCTCCAACACATATGTCACCTACAGTTTCTCTGGCGATTCCTGCGCCCATTAATGCGCCAAGTAAATCCCGGTGGGTAAGTGCGCGGTCTTCGTAAAATGATGCCCGCAGACACACAAGAGGAGCATCTGCGCCCAGCAAGGAGCTCTCATCTAAATATTCCGGCAGATAAACCAGCATCTGTCGCTCAGCACCCTCATAGCCGCCAAAGGCTGTTAAACCGTCAATCTGTCCGAAAAGATAACGGGATAGTTCCAGTTCCCGGGGCGACAGAAAGCAGGTGTTAGCGGTTATGTTTTTTCGTATACCTGAATGGATTTTATCCCAAATTTTCGCAAGAAGCAGCTTGTCCTCCGGTGTTTGGGCAATTTTTTCAATTTGATTTCGGTTCATAGAATCACCAAAGCTATTATAACACGCAATTTGTCCAATGCAAGGAAGTTTTTCTTGTTTCTGATGGAACGTTGCAGTATAATAGTGGAAAAAGGAGGTGTCGGTATGATCGTGGGCATTGTTGGCGGCGGCGCATCCGGTATGGCGGCGGCACTTGCTGCAGCTGAGAATCAGAAGGTGCAAGTCATACTGATGGAAAGACAGACACGAGTGGGCAGAAAGCTGCTTTCTACGGGAAACGGACGCTGCAATCTGTCCAATATCCATGCGCTGGAGCGCGGATATTACGGCACAGAACCGGAATTCTGCCTGCCGGCATTAAGGGCGTTTGATCCGGAAGCAACGCTGAAATGGTTTCAGTCTTTAGGGCTTTTTACAGTTGTTGAGGAATCAGGACGGGTATATCCCTATTCCGATCAGGCAAACTCAGTCGTGGATATGCTGCGGCTGGCGTTGAATAAGCCGAATATTCAGGTTAAAACCGGCTTCGATGCACAAAAGATTCGAAAAGACGGTGATGGCTTTTCGGTTTCTGACGGTGAGGAGACAGTTCGATGTAATAAACTGATCGTAGCGTGCGGTGGATTGGCAGGTACGAAGCTTGGGGGATCAATGGCAGGGTATAAGCTGCTGTCGAAGCTTGGACACAATAGCACACGATTGCGTCCTGCGTTGGTCCAGATCAAGTCGGATTGGACCGGTTTGACGGCACTGAAGGGTGTGCGAACCAACTGCCATGTGAAGATTTTTTGTGATGGCAGGCTGTTTAACCAAAGCCGCGGAGAACTGCAGTTTACCCAATATGGGCTGTCCGGTCCTGTGATCTTTGAAATATCCAGAGATGTATGTTACGGACCGGGCAAATGGAGCTGTGAGTTGGATTTTCTGCCTGAGATTTCTAAAGATGCACTGAAACAGGAATTGAAGCAGCGTCAGCAGCGCCGGATGCCTGTGGAAGAGCTTTTGACCGGAATCCTGCACAACCGTTTGGGACGGGTGTTGACCAAAGCGGCAGGGGTTAAAGGTAAGCAGTGGACCGGAGAACTGAACGATCAGGAACTGGAAGCGGTTTGCATTGGGGTAAAGGGTTTTGAGATAGCCTTATCTGAACCTATGGGGATGGACCATGCCCAGGTGACGGCAGGCGGTGTGCTGACAGAGCAGTTCGATCCGCAGACGATGGAAAGCCGTTTGATGCCCGGGCTGTACGCCTGCGGTGAGGTGCTGGACATTGACGGTGACTGCGGTGGGTATAACCTGCAATGGGCATGGAGTTCCGGACGTTGTGCCGGGTTGCATGCAGGAAAGGGTACGGTATGATACGAATACGTGAAATATCCATGCCGCCTGAGCATTCGGCGGCGCAGCTTTCCTATGAAGCTGCCCGGGTGCTGAAGATCGAGAGCTCCAAGATCCGGCAGGTGCGGCTTGTGCGCCGCTCAGTGGATGCCCGAAAGAAACCGGATATTCGGATTGTTTATACTGTAGATGTTGCGGTGGATGGCAATGAGGCAAAGATCCTGAAGCGTTGTAAAAGCAAACGGGCAGCCATCGCCCCGGTGTCTTATTATAAACTTCCAAAACCTTCAGGCGTACCGGAAAAACGGCCGGTTATAGTCGGTTTTGGTCCGGCGGGTATGTTCGCAGCTTTGGTGCTGTCTATGGCGGGTCTGCGACCGCTGGTGCTGGAGCGGGGAGAAGATGCACAGTCCCGCTTTGAAAGGGTACAGCAGTTTTGGAAAACCGGTGTGCTGGACCAGAAGAGCAATGTGCAGTTCGGGGAAGGCGGTGCAGGCACATTTTCTGATGGCAAGCTGAATACAGGCTTAAACAATCCCCGGATTGGCTGGGTTTTGGAGCAGCTTGCCGCCGCAGGCGCGGGGGAGGAGATCCTGTTTGATGCCAAGCCTCATATTGGCACAGATGTACTTCTTACAGTTGTGCAGAACATTCGACAGCGGATCCTTGAGCTGGGCGGTACAGTGCGTTTCTGCTCCCAGGTAACAAAACTGTTTCATCATGATGGGCATATAAGCGGATTGGAGATCAATGGCGCGGAGCGGATCGATTGCGACAAGGTCATCCTTGCCATTGGTCACAGCGCCAGAGATACATTTGAAATGCTGTATGAAACCGGTGTTCCTATGGAGCGAAAGCCCTTTGCTATGGGGGTGCGGATCGAGCATTTACAGGAACGGATCAATATGGCGCAGTATGGAACTGATGACCCGGTGCTGCCGCCGGCGGATTATAAGCTGGTGAAGCATTTAGACGGGGAAACAGTGTATTCCTTTTGTATGTGTCCCGGTGGCTATGTAGTCGGAGCCGCTTCTGAAGAAGGCAGAGTAGTGACCAACGGTATGAGCTATGCGGACCGGGCGGGGATCAATGCCAATGCCGCGTTACTGGTAGGTCTTGATCCCGAGGATTTTCCCGGAGAAGGACCGCTGGCGGGGATGTATTGGCAAAGACAGCTGGAGGAAACGGCATTTCAAACCGGTGGCAGTAATTATTATGCGCCTGTCCAGCGCGTCGGTGATTTTTTAGCGGGCAGAGCCAGTACCGGTCCTGGGGCGGTGAAGCCCACATACAGGCCTGGCGTTGCATGGTGCGATCTGCATGGAGTTTTGCCTGAGAAAATCACCTCTGCACTGTCTAAGGCATTGCCGTTACTGGAGGGAAGTCTAAAGGGCTTTTCTGACCCGGATGCGGTGCTGACTGCGCCTGAAACACGAAGCTCCAGCCCGGTGCGGATTCTGCGGGACGACAACAAGCAGTCTGTGGGGATAGCGGGACTGTATCCGGCCGGTGAGGGCGCAGGATATGCGGGTGGCATCATGTCCGCTGCAGTTGATGGAATCCTTTGCGCAGAATCGGTGATCAGCCAAGTTTTATAGGATGATTAAAGACCCCCATGCAGGGCAACGCCCTGTATGGGGGTCGATATATTTAAGAAAGAAGCGGTCCTAAAGACAAAATCAAAACCGCAACGATGACCTGCACAGCGAAAATGAACGGCAGTCCCAAATAGAATTTAGGGTGTTTGGTTTTATGCCGGGCAATGCGCATACCGGCAATGGTGCCCAGACTGCCGCCTAAAATTGCCGTAGCGATCAATGTGGATTCCGGAATACGCCAACGATTTTTTTGCGCTTTTCGCTTGTCTGCAAGCATAAGTACAAATCCAAGCGCATTGATTAAGAATAGGTAAACAAGCATTGTTTGATCCTTTCGGAGGGGAGCGTTAAAAGTGAAAAAATGTTGGATATTGATGATCGCTCTGCTGTTTTTGACCGGCTGCGGAGCGCAGGAGACCTTTGAGAAGGTGTCCGATGTGTATGTTCAACCTGTTTCGTCAATTATACAGCAGGTGATTTTGGATATACCGGACGATGCCGGTATAGAGGTTTTGCAAAGTGCGGATTCGGGAAAAATCTATCTGTGTGACGGCTATACAATCACTGTTCAGACTATGGTATCAGGAGATCTGGATAAAACCGTTCGCACTGTTACCGGTTATGGAGCGAAGGAATTGGAGCTTTTGCAGACCCGTCAAAGCGGACTTAAAAAATATGAATGTGTTTGGTCTGCGGCAGGTGAGGCGGAAACGCAGATTGGAAGAGCGTGTATTTTAGATGACGGAGATTACCATTATGTGGTTACAGTTATGGCGGGGGAATCTGTGGCCGGTACGCTGCGGCAGACCTGGCAGGAGCTGTTTGCGTCCTTCCGGCTGCTGGGTGCCGATGTGGAGCTTAATACTGGTTCATAGCCTCCAGACAAAGCTTCTTGCATTGCTCGGTCACATCTGCCGGATATAAAATTTTTGCCTTGCTGCCAAAGCCGATGACCCAGCTTAAAAACATCGGGGAGACAGCGACCTTAACTGTAAAGTTAAAATGCTCCTCGCCATCCGGGATCAGCATGGTATCTTTTCCAAACCGGTCGATCACCACATTGATTAAGCTTCTGTGAAAGCGCAATTTTACGTCGGTCGTATCGCCGGAGTACATTTGGAAGAGCCTGTTGGCGTGATCGTGAAGGGCTTTTCCTGTCAGCTCCGGACAGGGCTGACGGCTTTCTTCCAGCAGGCGGATGTCAGTGATCCGGTCTACGCGGTACGAAGTGACACCGTGCCGCTCTGACAGAGCGAGCAGATAACAGTTTTCATTGTCCTGACACAGACCGTAAGGGCTTGCAATATATTCTTTTTCCCGGTAGCGGCGGGCAGGACCAAGATCCCAGTCAAAATAGCGGAAGGTGATCTGCCGGTTTTGTGTAATAGCTTCCTGAATAGCATCTACATTGTAATAAATAGATTCATTCATGCTTTTTACCCGACCGGATACCAACACGGTCCGTTTCATCAGACGGGCATCCTGTTCGTTGCATTGAGCGCAGAGCTTTTCAATCAGCTCATGGGATTTCTTTTCTGTCAGGTAACGGCTGGACTGGACTGCATCGATCAGTAGCTTCAGCTCCGGAAGCTCGAAGTTGCGGGATGCGATATAGTAACCGCCGTTTTTTCCCGGAACAGATACAATGTCCACACCGTAATCCTGGAGCGCGGCTATATCGGAATAGACGGTTTTTCGGTCGCAGGAGATCCGGTGCTGCCGGTCCAGCATAGAGATCAGCTCCGATGCTCGAACCAAATGGTTTTCATGGGAATTTTTTTCGAGATAATCCAAAATATAAAAGATCTTCAGCTTTTGATTATCGGTTTTTGGCATAACAGCACCTCCGTATGATCATAAGTCCCGCAAACTGTCAATACAGGTATTATAACACATCTGCACCAGTAGGCAAATATAAATTTCTTAAAGCAAACAGCAAACCGGCAGAAGAAAACACGAAGCGTGTTTTTCTCTGCCGGTTTGCTGTTTGCATTTTTTCTGAAGATGTGATAATCTGTATGGAAAGGAAGTGGTATGATGTTATATATTGGATGTCACCTGTCTGCTTCGGCAGGAAATCTGGCGATGGTGGAAACTGCAAAGTCTATTGGCGCGAATACCTTTGCATTTTTTACCCGCAACCCCCGGGGCAGCAAGGCAAAAGAGGAAGATCCGGCGGACTGTGCCCGGGCGGTCCAAGCTCTTGCGGATGAACAATTTGGCAAGCTGGTGGCCCATGGCGCATACACAATGAATTTGTGTACTGCCGATGCAGGAGCAAGAGCTTTTGCGGCGGAACTATTAAAAGATGATCTGCGCCGTATGGCGGCGCTGCCCGGAAACTACTACAATTTTCATCCCGGCTGCCATGTAGGGCAGGGAAGTGACATAGGAATCAGCCAGATCTGCGATGCGCTGAAAAAGGCCTTGGAGCCGAACTACCCTGTAACGGTGCTTTTGGAAACCATGGCAGGGAAAGGCAGTGAGATCGGTGGAACATTTGAGGAACTGCGGCATATTTTGGATGGTGTTGGAAATGATCAGGTGGGCGTGTGTCTGGACAGCTGCCATATTTACGATGCAGGTTATGACATTGTAAATGATCTTGATGGAGTGTTGGCGGAATTTGACCGGGTGATCGGACTTGACAGGCTGAAAGCACTGCACCTGAATGATTCTAAAAACCCCTTTTCAAGCCATAAGGACCGGCATGAATGTCTTGGCGCAGGCAGCTTAGGAATTGAGACCTTCCGGAAAATTGTGAACCATCCACGGCTTAAAGCTCTGCCGATGATTCTGGAAACCCCCAATGATCTTCCGGCTTATGCCAAGGAGATCGCGCTGCTGCGGCAGCTGGAAGAATAAAAAACAGAAAGAACACTTATAGCAAGGAGGTGGCGATATGACGGATTTGTTGAATGCAGAGCCAACTTATATTTATGTATATATCGGATTTCTCCGTTACATCGCCCCTGTACTGGCGGTAATTTTGCTTTTTCGGTGTATAAAGCCCTTGTTGACCTTTCGCCGTGAGCCGGAGATTTGGGCATGGCTTTGCCTTTCTGACGGAACAAAGCTGCCCATCACCCACTGGGAAAACGTGATCGGTCGCAGTAAGCGCAGCGATATCGTCATCAACGCAGCAACAGTATCCAAGACCCACGGCGTTTTGACACGCTATGATGACGGAAGCTGGTCTATAGCTGATACAGATTCATCCGACGGTATTTTGGTAAACGGAGAAAAAATAGATATTCAGGCATTGCAGCCGGAGGATGTAATTACCATTGGCGGAATTGAAATGAAGCTGCAGCCTATTTCCCGCCGGCAGGAAGCCCAGCTTGCCAAGATGCGCACAAAGGGGTCTTCCTTTGTGACAGGTCTTTCCAATGTATTGCTTTTGACAGTGTTTCAGGTTCTGTGCTGTCTCGGTTATTTGATGGGTGGGCAGGCAGAAACTGCCCGGTCTGTATTGCTGGGGTTTGGCGGGATCGTGCTGAGTCAATGGCTGCTGCTGCTGTTTAATGTATGCATCCGCAGAACGTCCTTTGAAGTGGAGACTATTGCGTTTTTTCTGTGCACCATGGGTATGGCGGCAGTGGCGGCAGTTTGCCCGGAGGAAGCCCTGAAGCAGTTGCTTGCTATGGAGATCGGCCTTGCTGGATTTTTGGTCATCGGATGGGCACTGCGGGATCTTGAACGGGCGAAAAAGATCCGTTATTTGGCGGCGGTGGCAGGAATTGGATTTCTGGTCATTACATTGCTGTTTGGAAAAGAATATTACGGCGCGAAAAACTGGCTGGTGATCGGCTCATTTTCTCTTCAGCCGTCAGAGTTGAGCAAGGTCTGCTTTGTTTTTGTAGGTGCTTCTGCGATGGACCGACTTGTGAAGAAGAGGAATCTGATTTTGTTCATTGTCTATTCCGTGGCGGTTTGCGGCTGTTTGGCACTGATGAACGATTTTGGAACAGCGCTGATTTTCTTTATTGCTTTTTTGGTTATTGCATATTTACGTTCCGGCAGTATTGGAACGCTGGCGCTGGCTCTGACAGCGCTGGGCTTTGCCGGTGTGGTGGCGCTGAAGATCGCACCGCACGCCTTGCAGCGGTTTGCTTCCTGGCGTCATATTTGGGAAGATCCTTTAGGCGCAGGCTATCAGCAGACCAAAGCGTTAATGTGTATGGCATCCGGTGGACTGTTGGGTATGGGACCTGGCAGGGGCTGGATGAAAAACGTATTTGCTGCCGACTCGGATGTGGTGATCGCAACGATTACTGAGGAGTGGGGATTGGTAATGACCGCAATGATTATTGTAAGTATTGCGGCGCTTGCTATTTTTACAGTACGGTCCGCATCTGTAGGACGGAGCAGCTTCTATACCATCGGCGCGTGTACGGCTTCAAGCATTTTGGTGGCACAAACAATCCTGAACGCACTGGGTACAGTGGATGTGCTGCCGCTGACAGGTGTGACCTTTCCGTTCCTTTCCAACGGTGGTTCCAGTATGATCTGCGCTTGGGGACTGCTGGCTTTTGTAAAGGCGGCGGATACCCGGCAGAATGCCAGCTTTGCGGTGCGCTTGAATAAGGGGAGAGTGGACAGCCATGAATAGAATTGCGGGCAGAGCCGGGATCACGTTGCTGTTGGTGCTGATTTTGATTGCCGGACTTGGTTTTTTTGCGGCTGAATTTATAACTGAAGCAGATGGCTGGGTGGTTTTTCCCGGTTCTCCCCATGTATATAACGGAAACAATATTGACTGCGGTGTGGTTACAGATCGGGACGGAATGTTGCTGGCAGATCTGCGCAACGGACGTGTGTATGCTGATGCAGCTGATCTGCGGATGTCCACAGTCCATTGGCTTGGAGATCGGTATGGCAGCATTAGCGCGCCCGCCTTGTCCAATTATGCGGCACAGATCGCGGGTTTTGACCTGGTAAACGGTGTATACCGTTATGGAAACACCGGTGGAATGGTGTCGCTGACCCTTTCTGCACAAGTCCAGCAGGCTGCTCTTGAAGCCCTGGGAGACCGAAAGGGAACTGTTTCTGTCTACAATTACAAAACCGGCGAATTGCTCTGCGCTGTTACAACACCTACCTATGATCCGGACAATGTGCCGGATATTGAAGGAGATACTACAGGTGTTTACGACGGGATTTATGTAAACCGATTCACCCAATCCACTTATACACCCGGTTCCATCTTTAAGATCGTGACATTGGCAGCCGCATTGGAAACGGTTGAAGAGATTCAGCAGCAGCGGTTTGTCTGTACCGGCAGCTATGCGTTGGGCAGCGATCAAATAACCTGTGAAAGCACCCACGGCGAACAGGATCTGAAGACCGCGTTCCGCAATTCCTGCAACTGTGCCTTTGCACAGATCGCATTGCAGGTAGGCGGGGAAGCGTTGGAGCAATATACAAAGCAATTTGCTGTAACAGACCGGATCGCATTTGACGGTATTACCACGGCTGCGGGGAATTTTGAAGCGGCAGATGCTGCGCAGATCAATGTAGCCTGGAGTGGTGTGGGACAATACAACGATCAGATCAACCCCTGTGCGTTTTTGACATTTATTGGTGCCATTGCCGGAGATGGTAAGGGAACAGTTCCTTATTTGGTGGACCGGATTAAGGTTGGAAAAGAAACCACTTATTCCGCCGAAATTGTGAAGCAGGATCGTATTATGTCTGTTTCAACTGCACAGGTCCTACAGGAGTACCTGCGCAGCAATGTGGAGCAGCGGTACGGTGATGAGTATTTTCCCGGACTGCAGGTCTGCGCCAAGACCGGAACAGCAGAGGTAGGCGGTGGGCAGAAGCCTCATGCGATGCTGGCGGGATATGTGATGGATGAGGCGTATCCCTTGGCGTTTATGGTTTGTGTTGAAAATGCAGGATATGGCGGTACAGTTTGCCTTCCTGTCGCTTCCCGGGTGCTTGCCGCCTGCAAGCTGGTGTTAGATAGCTGAAACAGAGGAGAACAACAGAAAATCAAGCAGGATAGACAACCTTTTTTCTGTTGTTTGCTTCAGGTTTGTGTATTTATGCTGTTGACAATTGTATTCTGAGGATATACAATATCAACATATTTAATGCCTGCTGTAAATAGATCGGCTGTAAAACGGTCGGTTCTTTATATCAAGGTTTCCCGGTGGGAAAGAAAGGAAGTTTCAAAATGAAGAAAGTATTTGCGCTTGTACTGGTTGCTCTGATGACAGTGGCGATGTTTGCCGGCTGTGGCGGCGATAAGAATTACGCCGCTGAAAATACAGAGTTTGTGATTGGTGTATCCGGTCCGCTGACCGGAAGTGCTGCCATTTACGGTACTGCCGTGAAAAACGCTGCACAGCTGGCCGTTGATGAGATCAACGCTGCCGGCGGTCTGAACGGCATCAAGTTTAAACTGGTTGCAATGGATGATAAGAACGATCCTTCTTTGGTTTCCGGCAACTATTCTGCGCTGCTGGAGGGCGGTATGCAGCTGTCTTTGGGTACGGTTACAACAAAGCCCGGTCTGGAATATAAGAATCTGGCTGCCGACGATAATGTGTTTTTCCTGACACCCTCGGCTTCCGGTGACGACATCCCTTCCAATGCGAACGGTTATCAGATGTGCTTTGCGGACAGCAATCAGGGTCAGGTTGCAGCAAAGTTTGTAAATGAGAATTTTAAGGGTCAGACCATCGGTGCATTCTACCAGTCTGACAGTGACTACTCCAAGGGCATTTTTGATCAGTTTAAGAAGAACCTGGATCCTTCTGTTCAATTAAAGGTTACTTCCTTTACTGAGGCCGGTGCCACAGATTTTGGTACGCAGATCGACACACTGAAGTCCTGCAACTTCATCTTTATGCCCATTTACTACGATCCCGCGTCTTTGTTTATGACCCAGGCGAAAGACCTTTTAAGCCCCACAGCTGTTTACTTCGGTTGTGACGGTTTTGACGGCATCGACAGCAAGCAAGGTTTTGATATTAATGCTATCCCCCAAAGGGTGACTATGCTGTCCCACTTTAACTCCAAGGCAACAGAGGGCAAGGCAAAAGAGTTTATTGACAAGTATGTTGCAAAGTATAACACCGATACACTGAACCAGTTTGGCGCCTCCGCTTATGACTGCGTATATGCGCTGTACGGTGCGATGCAGCAGGCGATCGCAAACGGCAAGGAGATCCCGGTTACTATCAGCGCGTCCGATATGTGTGAGATCCTGAAGGAGCAGTTTGAAGGTGGTTACACCCTGAAAAATGCTGTTACCGGCGATGAGATCAAATGGGAACAAACCGGTTATGTCAATAAGACTGCGATCCAGTACGTAATCAAGGAATCCAACTGAGGGTTGGTATCTGCAAAGTGAAATGAATAACTGCACATGCCGGTTCATAACCGGTATGTGCAGTTATACTGCTCATGTCGAAAATTACAGAACGATCGGCATTTGGGTAAAAACGGATTATTCCTGTTGATTTTATGTAGAAGTTGGAGAAATTATGGAAGAAATTTTATCCACCCTGATCAATGGTCTGAGCCTTGGCGGCATTTACGCTATGATCGCATTGGGATACACTATGGTGTACGGCATTGCGAAAATGCTGAATTTTGCCCACGGTGATGTGATCATGGTCGGCGGCTATCTGATCTATGTTTTTATGGCGACCAATAATCCGCTGCTGGCGATTCTGCTTGCCTGTATTGGCTGCGTCATTTTGGGCGTTTGTATTGAGAAAATTGCTTATAAGCCTTTGCGGGGCGCGTCGCCGTTGGCAGTTCTGATCACGGCCATTGGCGTGAGTTATTTGCTGCAGAGTCTGGCACAGATCGTTTTCGGTTCTGCATCCAAGATGGTCACTGTGTATGAATTTGGTTCTGTCCAGCTTTTGGGCTGTACGATCCAAGTGTCGTCACTTGTGACATTGGCAGTAACCGTTGCAGTTATGGTTGCGTTGACGATGTTCGTGAAGTATACCCGTATGGGGCGGGCAATGATCGCAGTTTCTGAGGACAAGAGTGCTGCGCAGCTTATGGGTATCAATGTTGACAGAATCATTATGGTGACCTTTGCTATTGGATCAGCCTTGGCTGCCCTTGCCGGTCTGTTTTATCTGCTGAAGGCACCGAATGTTTTTAATACCATGGGTGCGATGCCCGGTATCAAAGCGTTTACCGCAGCGGTAATCGGCGGTATCGGTTCAATTCCCGGTGCAATGCTGGGTGGTATTCTGCTGGGCATGGTGGAGAGCGTGTCTTACAAGATCACTGCCATTGCACCTTATACAGACGCCATCGAGTTTACAATACTGATCGTGATCCTTTTGGTCAGACCTACCGGCTTCCTGGGCAAGAAGAGGAGGGAGAAGGTATGAGATTGGGTAAAATCAAAATCAATCACTATATTAATTATCTGCTGATCGGTGTACTTACGATCGTCCTTGGCTCAATTACATTAGCCGGCGGAAAATTTGATAATTCTCTGCTGTTCTTGCTGGAGAAAATGGGTTTCAACATTATTTTGGCGGTCTCCCTGTCTTTGGTAGTCGGCTTCCTCGGAGAGCTTTCTTTGGGACACGCAGGCTTTATGTGTGTTGGTGCATATCTGGGCGGCAAAGTGGCAGCGTTGCTGGTGCCGTCTTTGGGCAACGGCCTGATCACCTTTTCAATTGCATTGCTGGCCGGTGCTGCCGCTGCGGCGATCTGCGGCGTGATCATCGGTATTCCTGCATTGCGCTTGCGTGGTGACTATTTGGCGATCGTGACATTGGCGTTTGGTGAAATTGTCAAGTCCCTGTTTCAAAACACCTCTGACGAATCCTTTGGCGGAACGCTTGGCTTGGAAACACCCCGGTTTGATCGGAATTACCTGTTTATCATTGCGTTTGTCTTGGTGCTCATAACGCTGGCGGTAGTACAGAACTATATTCGCTCCAAGCACGGAAGAGCTGTTACAGCAATTCGGGATAATGAGATCGCGGCAAGAGCAACCGGAATCAATGTGACAAAGTACAAGCTGCTGACTTTTATCTTGTCAGCTGCCTTTGCGGGTGTGGCTGGTGTGCTGTACAGTTACAGCAATTACAGAGTTCAGAGTGCTAAGTTTGGCTACAACTACTCCATTGAGATCCTGGTTATGGTGGTTTTAGGCGGCATGGGCAACATCAACGGCTCGATTATTGCGGCTGTCCTGATCACATGGCTGAACACTTGGCTGCCCACAAAGCTGACAGGAGACTTGGCGGTGCTGCAAAATCTGCTGTATGCGCTGATCCTGATCGTCATTGTGATTTACAACAATGCCCCCGGACTGAAGGGCTTCCGGGATAAGTATAACTTTGGTGCGCTTGCGAAAAAACTGATTATGCGTAAAGTTGATCCATCCCGTATCAATGATGACAAGGCAAAATGGGATGTTGTTCCCACGAAGATCAGCATGGACGAGATCCTCTCTGTTGATATGAAGCAGCAGGAAGTTTATACAGACAGAAAAAGAGGAGGGAAAGACTGATGGCAGAATATGTTCTTGAAACAAAAGGCCTTGGAATTTCCTTCGGTGGACTTCATGCCGCACAGGATGTGAACATTCGCATTAAAAAGAATCAAATTTACGGACTGATCGGTCCAAACGGCGCAGGAAAGACCACTATTTTCAACCTGCTGACCTGTGTTTATAAGCCCACTGCCGGAACTTTTTACTTAGGCGGCGAGGAAATGAAGGGGCTTACCCCGGATAAGATCAATCAGAAGGGTATTGCCCGTACGTTTCAGAATATTCGCTTGTTCAATAACATGACAGTTGTACGCAATGTAATGGTCGGTTTGCACAATCGCCCGGAGTATAAGTGCAGCGTGTTGGAATCGGTGCTGCGTCTGCCCCGGCATTTCAAGATGGAAAAGCAAATGCGGGAAAAAGCCAAGGAGCTGCTGCGGATCTTCGACTTGGAGCAGGAGCGGAACAGCCTTGCCTGCAATTTGCCTTACGGAAAGCAGCGCAAGCTGGAAATCGCCAGAGCATTGGCAACGAACCCCAAGATCTTGCTGCTGGACGAGCCTGCTGCCGGTATGAATCCCCACGAAACAGAGGATCTTGCCAAGACCATCCGATTCATCCGGGATCATTTTGATATGACGATTTTGCTGATCGAGCATGATATGGGCTTTGTGTCCGAGCTGTGCGATGAGCTGACAGTGCTGAGCTTTGGTACAGTGTTGGCGCAGGGTGAAACAAAGACAGTCCTGCAGGATCCCAAGGTCATAAAGGCATATATCGGAGGATAACACAATGGCAATGTTAGAAGTAAATAATCTGGAAGTGTACTATGGTGTTATCTGTGCGCTCAAGGGCATTAGTTTTGAGGTGAACGAGGGCGAGATCGTTTCGTTGATCGGCGCAAATGGTGCGGGAAAGACTACAATGATGCAAAGCGTTGTGGGGCTTATTCCCAAAAAACACGGAACAGTACGGTTCAACGGTCAGGATATTACCAAGTGTCCCTGCCATAAGATCGTGCAGTTGGGTATGACACAGGTACCTGAGGGACGCCGTATTTTTCAGGAGCTGACCGTCTATGAAAATCTGCTGATGGGTGCGTACACAACCAAGGATCAGCAGGTGTTCAAATCGGATCTGGAGGCGATCTTTGACCGATTCCCCAGATTGGCTGAGCGGAGCAAACAGATCGCCGGAACACTCTCCGGCGGTGAGCAGCAGATGCTGGCGATGGGTCGGGCATTGATGAGCAAGCCGAAGCTTTTGATGCTTGATGAACCCTCTATGGGTTTGGCGCCGATTTTGGTCGATCAGATCTTTGAACTGATCAAAGAGCTTCATGCGGCAGGGACGACGATCCTTCTTGTGGAGCAGAATGCCAGCAAGGCGTTAGAGATCGCGGATCGGGCATATGTTTTGGAGACCGGATCGATCATTTTAAGCGGAACGGGAAAAGAACTGTCCCAAAGTGATGAGGTGCGCAAGGCGTATCTTGGAGGTTAAATTGAAAACACCCCCTGCATAGAATCCTGCAGGGGGTGTTTTTATGTGCCGAAAAAATCAGCTTTTGGGAAGTGTGCTGATCGCGTTCGGTTTGGGCTTACTGATTGGCATCCGGCTGGAAGGCGGTTTTTTGTGTCACTGTGTTTGTATCGGTGTGATCGCGGTAGGTGGCGGTCTGTGCAGAAGATGGTAAAATTGAAAGACACTCCTTATAACGGTCTGGTAACAGGGAGATCATCTTGCGCTTTTGGTGGTATAAACCTGTCCTGTGGGGAATATAGTGGATTAGCTAAGCTGGTATAAGGAGTGATTCGCTTGGAGTTGCAGTTTTATAAGGCCACAGATCCCTGCCTGCAGCGGGTAAAACGGGAGGTCCAATATCAAGAACAGACCCAGGAGGTGCGCCTTGGTGACGGTATGCCGGACATCGGTCGAGTCCTTGGAACATGGGGTCAGGTGCTGCTGCGGGGAAAAGAATGGAGAAGCGGCGGTATGGGTGTTACCGGAGGCATTATGGCTTGGGTGCTTTATGCACCGGAGGATGGGGGTCAGACGCAATGCGTTGAAACGTGGATTCCGTTTCAGATGAAGTGGGATTTTTCGGACACAGAACGTGACGGGATCATTAATGCGGTCTGCCGCTTAAAAAATATGGATGCCAGAAGCACTTCCACAAGAAAGCTGATCGTGCGTGCCTGTGTTGGTGTGCTTGGTGAGGCATTGATGCCCGGAGAAATGGCTCGATATATGCCTCAGGAGCTTCCTGAAGACATACAGATCCTAAAAAAAACCTATCCCCTTTATCTGCCTAGAGAAGCCGGTGAAAAACCGTTTAATCTAGAGGAAGTGCTGGATGTGCCCGGATCGGTTCCGGCAGTTGAAAAACTGATGCGCTACGAATTGCAAACGGAGCTGATCGACCAAAAGGTGTTGGGCAGCAAGGTGGTCTTCCGAGGTGCTGGAATACTTCATATTCTGTATCGGGCTGATGATGGCAATTTATACAGCTGGGACTTTGAACTGCCCTTTTCTCAGTATTCCGAACTGGATCATGATTATGAGCAGGACGCACAGTCCAGAGTTTGGCTTGCTGTAACCGGATTGGAGCTGGATCGGGATGATGAGGGTAAGCTGCGCCTGAAGGCTGGGCTGACTGCCCAGTATATGATCAGCGATCGGACGATGGTAGAGGTCGTAGAGGACGCTTACAGTCCGCGCCGGCGAATGACTGCCAAAACAGAGGCGCAGCAGCTTCCGTGTATTTTGGACGAAACCGTGCAGACGATCCGTGCGGAACAAATGGCGGAGGTGGAGGGGGGCAGAGTCGTGGATATTGCGTTTTATCCGGACCATCCCAGATTGCTGCGGGGTGACAATGGTATTGAGGCGGAAATTCCGGTTCAATTTCAGCTGCTTTATTATGACCAGGATGGGGTTTTGCAATGTACAGCACCCCGTTGGGAGGGTCGTTCCAGCCTGTATGCAGGTGAATATACACAGGTTGAAGCGGTGTCGAGTGCAACAGGAAAAGCACAGGCTGTATTCAACAGTGGCAGAGCGGAGCTGCGGGGAGAAGTTTTAATGGAAGCAACCACCGGCTCCCAGCGGGGTGTTCCTATGATCACCGGACTGGAGCTTGGAGAAATGACGGAATCTGATCCCAACAGACCCAGCTTGATTTTGTGCAGAGCGGGAGAAGAAGCCCTGTGGGATATTGCAAAACGAACCGGCGCTACAGTGGAAGGGATTCGTGAAGCAAATCACCTGTCCGACGAGGCGAGTCCCGGTCAAATGCTCCTGATCCCAATAGCTTAAGATCTAAAACAGACCGCCGCTGTGTGGGAGTAGCACAGCGGCGGTGGCGGTTTTGTCGCATACAGGGAGAAAGTCCGCCGATATATAACCTACAGCACAACAGATGCTTGATACAAGGGAAAACTGTCGATTTGTATGCCAAATTTGGCTTGTATTCTTCTGGATTCGGTGCTATAATACATTAAAAATTCAATACAGAAGGTGTATAAAATGACAGTTATCGATATTTATTCCGGCTTTTTAGGTGCTGGAAAAACTACATTGATCAAGAAAATGATCAAAGAAGCCTATGCCGGAGAACAGCTTGTTCTGATTGAAAATGAGTTCGGTGAGATCGGTATTGACGGCGGCTTTATGCAGGAGGCGGGTATCAACATCACGGAAATGAATTCCGGATGTATTTGCTGCAGCCTTGTAGGAGATTTTGGCCGTGCGCTGACGCAGGTCATCCAGCAGTACAATCCGGACCGGATCGTGATCGAGCCCTCAGGCGTGGGAAAGTTGTCTGATGTGATCGCTGCGGTGGAGAAGGTTACAGGAGATACTGTGAAGCTGGGTTTTACCGCTGCAGTTGTGGATGCGGGAAAAGTAAAGGTCTATATGAAAAACTTTGGGGAGTTTTATAATAATCAGATCGAAACCGCTTCAACAATTCTGCTGTCCAGAACGGAAGCGATCCCTCAGCAAAAGCTGGATGCGGCTGTTGAATTGCTTCGGGAGCATAATTCTTCTGCAACCATTGTAACAACACCATGGGATGAACTGTCCGGCAAGCAGCTTGTAGAGGCTTTGGAAGGAAAAGCGTCTGTAGCCGCTTCCATAATGGAGCTGGAGGAGGCGCATCATCACCATCATCACCATGAGGAACACCACTGCTGCGGTCAACATCACGACCAAGGAGAGGAACATCATTGCTGCGATCATGACCACGGTGAGGAGGAGCACCACTGCTGCGGTCATCACCACCACGAACATCACCATGAGCATCACCACGAGGACGGACATTGCTGCTGCGGGCATGATCACGGTGAACATCATCACCATCATGCGGAAGATGTGTTTACCTCGTGGGGAACGGAAACAGTCAGAAAATTTACCGCCCAGGAACTTGAGGCGGCATTACGCTGCCTGGATACGGGAAGGTATGGAATTGTTCTGCGGGCAAAGGGAATTGTGTCCTGTGCAGACGGCGGATGGCTTCACTTTGATTATGTTCCCGGCGAAGCGAATGTACGCAGCGGATGCGCGGCGGTTACCGGAAAGCTGTGTGTGATCGGCGCCCAGTTGGATGAAATTGCGGTAGCCAAGCTCTTTGGGGTATAAGTATGGCGCAGATACCGGTTTATGTATTTACCGGATTCCTTGATTCCGGTAAAACGAAATTCATACAGGAAACACTGGAGGATCCCCGGTTCAACGCTGGCGAACGGACACTGCTGCTGGTTTTTGAGGAAGGGGAGGAGGAATATGATTTCTCCGCATATCCCCATCAGAATGTATATTTGGAAGTACTGGACCAGAAATCTGTTACTACCAAAGAGCTGCAGACACTGGCGAAAAAGTACAAAGCCCAGCGTGTAGTTGCGGAATTAAACGGTATGCAGCTTGTGGGCGATCTTTACAGCCGCTTTCCTGAGGATTGGGTAGTAGCCCAGGAGGTTATGTTTGCAGATGCCTCTAACATTATGACCTACAATGCCAATATGCGCAATCTGGTTATGGACAAGCTGGTGGGCGGTCAAATGGTGGTGTTTAACCGCCTTGCGCCCGGAGCGGATACCATGCAGCTGCACAAGTTGGTGCGAGCAGCAAACCGCCGGATGGATATTCTGTACGATTATACTGACGGAACGACTGCTTTTGATGAGATCCAGGACCCGCTGCCGTTTGATATTCAGGCACCTGTTATTGAGATTCAGGACGGGGATTTTGCAATTTGGTATCGGGACGTAACAGAGGAAGCTCAAAAATATGACGGAAAAACAGTCCGGTTTAAAGGTCAGGTCGCAATGCTGCGCCGTGAAAAGAATAATATGTTTGCGCCCGGACGCTTTGTGATGACCTGCTGCGTAGATGATATTCAGTTTTGCGGGATACCCTGCCGGTATGCGGACAGTAAGAAGTTACAGCCACGGGCCTGGGTGATGGTTACTGCCCGGATCACAGCTGAAAAACACCCGCTGTATCAGGGAGAGCTTGGTCCGGTACTGACAGCTGTCAGCGTAGAACCCGCAGCTCCTGCAGATCCGGATGTAGCCACTTTTTAAACCAAATCCCTCTCCGGCGGAGAGGGATTTTTGAATCTTTAGTGCAAATTGAGTAGATTTGTGTTATACTGGTGAAAAAGAAAGAAAGGAGCGTCCTATGTATCAGCCTTTAGCCGAGCTGTTAAGACCGACGCAGCTGGATGAGGTGTTCGGTCAGGAGCATATTTTAGCCAAAGGCGCAGTGCTGCGCCGGCTGATTGATTCCGGTAATATTCCCAATATGATCTTTTACGGTCCCAGCGGAACAGGCAAGACCACGGTGGCGAACATTATCGCCAAGCAGACAAATCGGACGCTGTATCAGCTGAACGCCACAACCGCATCCACAGGGGATATTAAAAATATTGTTGCACAGCTGGATACCTTTATGGCGCCCAACGGCGTGCTGCTGTATTTGGATGAGATCCAGTCCTTTAATAAAAAACAGCAGCAGTCGTTGCTGGAATACATTGAAAACGGGAAGATCACTCTGATTGCATCCACCACTGAAAACCCTTATTTTTATGTATTTAACGCGATTTTAAGCCGTTCTACTGTGTTTGAATTTAAGCAGATCTCTGCTGATGCGGCACTGCAGGCGGTAAAGCGGGCGGTGGCGTTTTTGGAGAAGCGCACAGCCCTGCTGGCACAGCCCGAGGCGGGGGCTTTGGAATATATTGCAGGTGCCTGCGGCGGTGATCTGCGTAAAGCGATGAATGCAGTGGAGGTTTTGTTTTCTGCCGGTGTACCGGTTGAAGGGAAGCTGCTCTTGTCCTTGGAAGATGCTAAAACGGTGACACAGAAGAGTGCTGTGCGGGCAGATCGGGATGGGGATAATCATTATGATCTGCTGTCAGCATTGCAAAAGTCTATTCGCGGTTCTGATCCGGATGCTGCCTGCCACTACCTGGCCCGCCTGTTGGAGGCAGGACAGATGCAGTCGGCGTGCAGGCGACTGATGGTGATCGCGGCAGAGGATGTGGGACTGGCATACCCGATGATCATTCCTATTGTTAAAAGCTGCGTAGATATGGCACTGATGCTGGGAATGCCTGAGGCACGAATTCCTCTTGGTGATGCGGCTGTTTTGATGGCAACAGCGCCTAAATCCAATTCCGGACATATTGCACTGGATGCAGCCATGGCAGATGTGCGGAAGGGTAAGGGTGGTGATTTTCCGAGGCATCTGCAAAATATGCATGCGGATTCCTATACGATGGAACGGGAGCAGGGGTATTTGTATCCGCACGATTATCCCGGGCATTGGGTGCGCCAGCAATATTTGCCTGATGGGCTCAAGAATGTTCGGTATTATGAATACGGTCCCAATAAAACAGAGCAGGCGGCAAAGCTGTATTGGGATACTATAAAGGGGGACTGACGGTGGATATTCGGCTTCAGGATATTTTAGTGATGAAAAAACCCCATCCCTGCGGAGAAAAACGCTGGCTTGTACTTAGAACCGGTGCGGATTTTCGTTTGCGTTGTATGGGTTGCGGACATGAGGTGATGACACCCCGGTTCAAGGCAGAAAAGAATATTCGCCAGGTCCTTCGGGAAAATTCATCGACAGATTCAAGCGGCAGCTGACGGTATCAGCTGCCGCATTTTTTCTTTTTCTTGGATTGGCACGGGAAGCTGCTGTGGGACGGGCCGATTCTTGGGGACAGACCATCCCCGTTGTGCGACTGAATTTTCCGTTTACATTCCGTATATTGAGTTTACACAGCGGGAGGCCTTGTAATGGTATGCGGAGGTGTAAGGATGCAGGTCTATTTGGATGTAGTGATCGTTTTGAATGTTCTGGTGGATCTGTTGCTGCTGATCGGAACAAACCGGTTGTGTGGATACGAAACACATCCTGGCAGAGCGGTGCTCAGCTCCGCCCTTGGCGGCGTTTATGCCGGCGTGTGCCTGCTGCCTGGCTTTGCCTTCCTGGGTAATCTCCTATGGCGCACCGTATTCCTTGTGCTTATGTCCGCTATCGGATTTGGATTTGAAAGAAGTGTGCTCCGACGGGGAGCGGTGTTTGTTTTGCTCAGTATGGCGCTGGGCGGTGTGGCGGTTGGATTGAGTAGCAAAGGCTTTTGGGCAGTTGCAGCTTCTGCAGGATGTGTGTGCCTGCTTTGCGCCATCGGTTTTCGCGGCAGGTTGTCAGGACAAAAATATGTAGCGGTGGAACTGGCTTACTGCGGAAAACAAGTAAAACTAACGGCACTGCGGGATACCGGAAATATGCTGCAGGATCCGATTACAGGGAAGGAAGTGTTGGTGGTGGGGGCGGATATCGCCCGGAAGCTTACAGGTCTGACTGTGGAGCAGTTAAAAAACCCGGTAGAAAATGTGGGAGCGATACCCGGCTTGCGGCTGATACCCTACAAGGCAATCGGTCAGGAGTCCGGAATGCTGCTGGCGCTGAAATTATCACAGGTACAGATCGGTTCCCGGAAAGGAAGCTGGCTGGTGGCTTTTGCGCCGGAGGGGCTTGGAGCTGAAGGTGCGTATCAAGGATTGACAGGAGGAACGGTATGAAAAACAGGCTGCTTGCTTTACTGATTCGATTCGGTGTTATTCAAAAGGTGTGTGTGTATTATATTGGGGGAACGGATGTGCTTCCGCCGCCGCTGAAGGGTGCGGACGAGCAAGCAGCCTTAGAGGCTCTTGAACAGGGTAATGAAGGGGCGAAGCAACAGCTTATTGAGCGGAATTTACGGCTGGTGGTATTCATTGCAAGAAGGTTTGAAAATACCGGCGTTAATTTGGAGGATCTAATCTCTATCGGTACGATCGGATTGATCAAAGCCATCAGCACATACAGGCGGGATAAGAATATTAAGCTTGCAACCTATGCATCCCGCTGTATTGAAAACGAGATCTTAATGCATATTCGAAAAATTGCCAATCAAAAAACGGAAGTATCCTTAGACGAGCCAATCAATATGGATTATGACGGAAATGAACTGCTGCTGTCTGATATTTTAGGAACGGATGAGGATATGATCCTGCGGCCCCTGGAGGATGATGTGGATCTGTGTCTGCTACGGCAGGCAGTACGGGAATTGCCCCAGCGGGAGCGGGAGATTATACATATGCGATTTGGGCTGGAGGGCTGTCAGGAGCTGACACAAAAAGAAGTGGCACAAAAAATGGGAATCTCCCAGTCTTATATTTCACGGCTGGAAAAGCGCATTATGCTGCGGCTGCGTAAAGAAATTATACGGCAAACAAACTGTGTATAAAGACTCTTGTCATTTGCGGACGGTTGTGCTATAATCGATACAAGAATATATCGATATAAAACTGTATCGAAAGAAGGGTTGATATGGAACGAAAGGAAATTTCAAAGTCGGTTCTGAAGCGTCTGCCCGGATATCTGTCGTACTTAAAAAGCCTGCCGGAGGGTAGCGCCACATATATTTCTGCAACGGCGCTCGCCAATGCTCTGGGAATGGGCGAGGTTCAGGTGCGGAAGGATCTGGCGATGGTTTGTGACGGTGGCCGTCCGAAGATCGGTTATCTGCGGGAGCGGCTTATTGAGGATATCAGCCAGTTCTTGGGGTATGACAATACCACCGATGCAATTCTGATCGGGGCGGGTAAGCTTGGTCAGGCACTTTTGGGCTACGGTGGCTTTGAGGCTTACGGCTTAAATATTTTAGCAGCTTTTGATGCAGCACCTATAGCTGAGCAGACCCAAGAAGGCAAGCCGATTTACCACATTTCCCAGCTGGAAAGCTTTTGCAGAGCGAACAATGTGCTGATGGGCATTATTACTGTGCCGGCAATGCATGCCCAGCAGGTTTGTCAGCAGTTGATCGATAACGGCATTAAGGCTATATGGAATTTTGCGCCTACGCACTTGGATGTTCCTTCCAATATTTTGGTGCAGAATGAGAATATGGCTACCAGCCTTGCAGTGCTGTCTATGCACCTGCAGGCGCAGATAAAAGAGAAAAAATAAGTTAAAGCGGCTCATGCGAGCCGCTTTAATTATTGTGATGTTTTCTTTTTGCGCAGCAGCAGGAAGGCAGCTGCAACAGTTAAAGTGGCTGCTGGGATAATCAGAAATAAAAAAGCCGATTGCGGTTTATCTCTGTCAATGATCAGTACATAGTCCGAAGCATGAGAAAAAGGCAGCGTGATGCCGCCGCTTGCGTCTACCACGGCACTGCAGATATGGGTCAGTTCCGTGCCGGTGTAGTAATACAGCTGTGCGGTTTGTCCTGCATTTGCGGGTCCGACATAAACGGTCAGGTCAGCGTTAAAGCCAAATTCTCCGTTGTGGGTCAGGCTCAGCTGCATTGTATCGGCATCTCCGGCAATAGAACGGATCGTTTCAGTGGGAATATTCTGGGTGTTGAATGTAATACTCAGATCGATCGAGGTCAGTGACGCACCTGTAATGTCTGCACCGTTTATAGTCCAAAGATAGCTGCCCATAGACAGAACAAGATCTATGTCTTTTCCCTTTGCAGCCTCCAAAATATCTTCGGTGACCGTGCTTTGCGTGATTACAACCTGACTGCCATTGTCGGCGTTCAGAAGCTGATCCACAGTGCTTTCCGAGTCGGAAGCTGTCTGTCCGGGCCAGGTGAGTGAACCGCCAAACTGCTGACCTATAACCTCTGACCAGCTCTCGTCGTCCTCCGGATAACGAACAGCCGCGCATACATTCGAAAAGGCATTTTCACCGATCACCACCGGTGCACTGCCGGTGAACTGAATATGGGACAATGCGGTGCAAAGCTCGAAAGCACCGTCGCAGATGTTGACAAGGGTAGAGGGGAAAACAATCGACTCCAAAGCTGCTGCATTAAAAAAGGCACCCATTTCAATGGACTCGAGACCTTCCGGCAGATTGATTTCCTGCAGGGCTGTGCAATCGGCAAAAGCATTTGCACCGATATATGTAATGCCTTCACACAACTGCACGGATTCCAGATTGGTCATGGCTGCAAACATAGCATCCGGAATTTCGATAAATCCACCCTCGATTATTACGGAACGAATAGGCTCCATTTGACCGCCGGTGATGAGAAGATAGACCTCCTGCGTGTTGCAGCCGGGATAGATGATAAACTCACCGGTTTCGCTATGATAGGTCCAGCCGTTGCCGACTGTCGGTTCGTTTGTATTTCCGCCGGGAATACCGTTATCCGGTTCGGGCAGGTTCTCCGGACCGTTGGGGTCGTATGCGATCCAGGTGATGGCACTGCCTCCGTAGGTCTGACCAACTACGTTTGTCCAGGTAGGGTCATCCTTGGGATAGTAGATTCTGCCATAAGAATAGCGGAAGCTTTCGGAGTGAAATTGAGGGGCGTTTCCGGTGAAGATGATGCTTGTGCCCTCTAAATTGGCAAAGCCAGCCTCGGCAACTTCTGTAACCTCGGCATCGACATAGATGGTCTTGAGTGCGGGGCAATTTGTAACGAGATAGCCGTTGATAATTCTTAAGTGTTTTGGAAGCTTTAGAGATGTTAAATTAAGGGAACTGCCCAGCGCATCTTTGCCAAGGAAAGTTACACTGTCCGGAATGTTGATGGAAGAAATGCGCGTATTCGCCAGTGCACTCCAGCCAATACTGGTCACACCGTTTTCAATGATGATCTCTGTTGCGTTAAAACAGCGGTCAAAGCTGCCGTCTGCGATCAGGTTTACGCTTCCTTTTACGATAATTTTCTTAACATCATAATAATAAAAACGCCAGGGGCATTCCCACTGTTCATACTTGTTCATGTTGCCACTACCGGCAATGGTCAGCACACCGGTGTTCGGGTCAAAGTTCCAGGTAGTGTTTCCACCGCATTTTCCGGAATAGCCCTGGTGTACTGACCAGGTGATACAGCCGTTGGTGCTGCCTTTTTGCGGCTTCGTCAGATCCCAGGTCTTATTGCCGTCAGGATAGCTGCCAGGCACGCTGACATTTACGACGGTGTTATAACTAAAGCTGGGCATATCTCCGGTAAAGCGGATGTTTTTGAGACCTGTCATATAAGAAAATGCGTTCCTGCCGATGTGGGTGATGTTTGCACCGACGATCACATATTGCACCTGCTCCCGGAAAGAAGCCCAAGGCTGGCGTTGTTCGTCGTAAAACTCGTATATCGGACCGTAACCACCGATGGTCAGTGTGGCGGCAGCGGAGTCATATTGCCATGTGGCGTTGTCCCCGCAGTGGGTGGATTCTATGCCGTTTTTTTGGAAAAACAGGTCCGTTGCGCCGTGGTTTCCCGGCACAGGGAATGTCCAAGTGCTGTTGTTCACGGGATACCATGCTGAAGCACTGATATGCGCAAAACAGTTATCACCAAAGGTGGGCATATCGCCGAGAAAGGTAATGTCCACGATTCTTACATCATCGAGGAATGCATTGGCACAAATATGTGTGATCCCATCGCCGATGATGACCCGTTTGATTTTGGAATAATAACGTTCCCAGCGAGGGTCTGTGCCGTCAAAGTCGCTGATCGCACCGGTACCGCTGATGGTTACGGTCTGAGTCGAGGCGTCATAGGTCCATGTGGCATTTGTTCCGCAGCTGCCGGAGGTTGGCTCGTCTGCATAGGCGCAGACTGTCAAACACGAAAGCGTAATACAGAGCAAAAATACAGACTTTACGAATCGTGATATAAAAGTTCCCAAAAGAATCCCTCCCGTATGCTTTTGGTTCCATTATAATGCTGCAATACAGGTATTGCAACCCGTTTTCAGAAAAGTAACCGGAAGGTCTGTCGGACCTTCCGGTTACGGTTTATTATGCGGGCTTGAAGCTGTCCTTCAGACTGACGGAACGGTTAAAGACGGGATGGTCCGGTGTTGAATCCTTGCTGTCCGGACAGAAGTAACCCAAACGCATGAACTGATAGGAAGCAGGAGCTTTTGCGTTTTCCAGGCTGCGCTCCAGCTTACAGCCGGTGAGAACCTCCAGCGAGTTGGGATTCAGGCAGGACATAAAGTCTTTTCCTGCTGCGTCCGGATCCGGGTCATCAAACAGGTTGGAGTACTGGCGCACTTCCGCGTCAACACAGTTATCCGCGTCCACCCAATGGATGGTAGCACCCTTGATCTTGCGTCCGTCGGCAGGATCGCCGCCCTTGGAATTGGGATCATAGGTGGCTAAAACCTCGATCACATTTCCGTCTGCATCCTTGACGCAACCAGTGCATTGGATCACATATGCACCCTTCAGGCGGCATTCAGGACCGTCCGGGTACAGACGCTTGTACTTGGGCACAGGCTCTGCAAGGAAATCATCAGCTTCGATCCACAGATTTCTGGAGAAGGTCACATCCCGTGTGCCGGCTTCCGGATCATTGGGGTTGTTTTCTACGGGGAATGTCTCGGTCTGACCCTCCGGATAGTTGGTAATGGTCAGCTTTACAGGCTTCAGTACAGCCATAACGCGCTGGGCGCTTTCGTTCAGATCCTCCCGCAGGCAGTGCTCCAAAAATGCGAACTCAATGGTGTTGGGGCTTTTGGCAACACCGACCCGGTCGCAGAAATTGCGGATGGAGGCAGGTGTATAGCCCCGGCGGCGCAGACCGCACAAGGTGGGCATCCGGGGGTCATCCCATCCGGAAACGTAACCGTTTTCCACCAAGGCTCTGAGCTTGCGCTTTGACAGCACAGTATGATCGATACCCAAACGGGCAAACTCAATCTGACGGGGATGATGAGGAACGGATACATTTTCTACCACCCAGTTATACAGGGGACGGTGGTTCTCAAACTCCAAAGAGCAAAGGCTGTGGGTGATCCCTTCCAGCGCGTCCTGGATGGGGTGAGCAAAGTCATACATGGGGTAAATGCACCACTTGCTGCCTTGACGGTGATGGTGCATATGGCGAATCCGATAGATGACCGGATCACGCATATTAAAGTTGCCGGATGCCAGATCGATCTTAGCGCGCAAGGTGTACTGATTGTCTTCAAATTCTCCGGCGCGCATCCGTGCGAACAGATCCAAACTCTCTTCTATCGGACGGTCACGGAACGGAGAGATGGCAGGTGTATTCAGATCACCCCGGTACTCCTTGAACTGCTCAGGTGTCAGCTCGCATACATAGGCAAGACCCTTTTTAATCAGCTCAACGGCATATTCATAGTCCTTTTCAAAATAGTCAGAGCCGTAATAAAAGCGGTCGCCCCAGTCAAAGCCCAGCCAATGAATGTCCTCTTTAATGGCTTCTACAAACTCTACGTCTTCCTTGGTAGGGTTGGTGTCGTCCATACGCAGGTTGCACAGACCGCCAAATTTTTCCGCAGTTCCGAAATCAATGATCAAAGCCTTGCAGTGTCCAATATGCAGGTAGCCGTTTGGTTCCGGCGGAAACCGGGTGTGGACGGTCTTACCTGCGTAACGGCCACCCTCGGCAATGTCTTCTTCAATAAAAGCGTGGATGAAATTCTTGCTTTCGGTGATTTCAGCCATCGTATCGAACCTCTCTTTTGCTAAAATTCCCAAATATTATAACCCATTGCTGTTATTTTTGCAACTGGCAATCGGTAATATTCAGGAAGAAATACGGCTTTGAGCTGCACTTTGTAAAAAATAGAAAAACATTTTTTGTTTTTTGTGAAATTGTGGTTGTCAATTTGCCTGTCTTATTATAAAATAGGGGATGATAGAGAGGAGTGAGGAATGTTGTCTGAAATTAAATACAAACGCATTCTGTTAAAGGTTAGCGGTGAAGCACTGGGTGAAAAGAGCCCCCGGGGAGATGGCTTTGGTCTGGATTTTACCAAGATCCATCAGGTTTGCGCATCTGTTAAAGAATGTGTAGATATGGGTGTTCAGGTCGGACTTGTCATTGGCGGCGGCAATTTCTGGCGCGGTGTGAAAAACGGCGAGGGTATGCTCCAGCGTTCCCATGCGGATGGGATGGGCATGCTTGCTACAGTGATGAATGCCATCGCTGTGGCAGATGTTCTTGAACAGCACGGCATGGATGCCAGAGTTTTGACTGCTGTAGAAATGAATAAGTTTGCTGAGTACTTTACCCGGGATACTGCAAACCGTTATCTCAATGAGGGGAAAGTTGTTATTTTTGCAGCGGGTACAGGCAATCCTTATTTCTCAACCGATACCGGTGCGGTGCTGCGGGGTGTGGAGATCGAGGCGGATGCGATCCTGATGGCGAAAAATGTGGATGCCATCTATTCTGCTGATCCGGCGAAAGATCCCAACGCTGTTCGGTATACACAGCTTACTTATGATCAGGCCCTTGCAGAGCATTTGAAGGCAACGGATTCTACTGCTATGACTTTGGCGATGGATAACGATATGACCTTGGTTTGCTTTGGCTTGGCAGAAGAAAACAGTATCGTCCGTGTGGTTCGGGGCGAAGCCATCGGAACCACCGTGAAAAACAAGTTTTAAGGAGGATTTGATCGATGAGCGTTGATTTTAAGGAATACGGAAGAAGAATGGAAAAGGCATTGGACCATCTGGCAGAGGAATTTGCTGCAGTGCGCGCCGGCAGAGCTAACGCCAAGGTTCTGGATCGGATCACAGTTGAATATTATGGCAGTGAGACACCCCTGAACGGTGTTGCTACCATTTCTTCTCCGGATGCCCGGACGCTGGTGATCTCACCTTGGGATACCAAGCTTCTGACAGATATCCAGAAGGCAATTCAGGCAAGTGACCTGGGTATTAACCCGCAGAATGACGGCCGTGTGGTCCGCCTGATTTTCCCGCAGCTTACAGAGGAACGCCGTAAGGATCTTGCCAAGCAGGTGAAAAAGTATGCGGAAGAGGCGAAGGTCGCTATGCGCAATATTCGCAGAGATGGCATGGATTATGTGAAGAAGCTGAAAAAGAATTCCGAAATCACCGAGGACGAGCAGAAGAAGGCAGAAAAAGACCTGCAGGATATGCTGGATAAGCATATCAAAAAGGCCGATGAAGCACTGGCAGCCAAGGAAAAGGAATTGATGGCGATTTAATAATTTACAGCCACAGGCTTTTCTTATTGGGGGCGCATGCGCCCCCAAACTATTAGATGGAAATTTATCAGAAAGAGGTGGTAATATGGCTGA
Source organism: Oscillospiraceae bacterium (assembly GCA_017436035.1). Taxonomy (GTDB): domain Bacteria; phylum Bacillota; class Clostridia; order Oscillospirales; family Oscillospiraceae; genus Faecousia. The sequence continues at coordinate 35,247 of JAFSDV010000002.1, forward strand.
GCATTCCGGTCAGATACCGTGCCATATTGCTATTATTATGGACGGAAACGGTCGCTGGGCAAAGCGGCGCGGACTTCCCCGTACAGCCGGACATGCCGCAGGCGCAGAGGCGTTTCGCAGAATAGCTAACTATTGCCGAACGCTGGGTGTGAAATACCTGACGGTTTACGCATTTTCAACTGAGAATTGGAAACGCTCTGCGGAAGAAGTGTCCGGTATTATGAAGCTGCTGGGCAAATATCTGGAGGAAGCTTTGGAGGATATGGAAAAAAACCATGTCCGTTTTCGGTTTTTTGGAGATTTGTCCCGCTTGAGCCCTGCTTTGCAGAAGCTGTGTCAGGACGCACAGGCGCGCTCTGCTGATTACAGCGAGGTGCAGGTCAATTTTTGCCTGAATTACGGCGGGCGGGATGAGATCGTGAGAGCTTCTCAGAGGTTTGCAGAGGAGGTTGCTGCCGGAAAACGGCAGCCTGAGGAGCTGACAGAGGAATTGCTGTCATCGTACCTGTATTCTGCGAATGTGCCCGATCCGGAGCTGATCATCCGTCCTTCCGGAGAGATGCGCACCAGTAATTTTTTGCTGTGGCAGTCCGCTTATTCAGAGTATGTATTTATGGATGTTCTGTGGCCGGATTTCCAGCCGAAGGATCTGGATGCGGCTATTGCGGAATACAACCGGCGCAACCGCCGGTTTGGAGGCGTATAGAGATGAAGACCAGAATTTATGCGGCGGCGGCACTGCTGCCCTTGCTGCTGATAATCGTATTGGCACTGCCTGCGGTCTGTACCGCTGTGTTGTTTGGACTGATCGCCGGGATCGGTGCGTATGAGCTGTTGTGGAGGACCGGGCTTGTAAAGCATCCCCGTCTTGTGGCATACAGCGCGGTAATGGCGTTTTTAACGGCACTTTGGAGTTGCTACGGTCCTTCTTACCCGGCGGCGCTGATAGGCATCCTGATTTTTTCCGCCGCGCTTTACGGTGAATTGCTGGCATCAAAGGGTGCTCTTTCTTATGAAAAACTGATGGTTTGCCTTGCCGGCGGTGTTTTGATTCCTTTTATGCTGACAGCTCTGGTTCGCTTACGCAGCGGTGCGTATGGACAATTTTTAATCCTCATTCCTTTCGTGTTGGCATTTTTGTCTGACACAGGTGCTTATTTTACCGGCTGCGCCTTTGGTAAGCATAAGCTGGCACCTACAATCAGTCCTAAAAAGACGGTTGAAGGTGTTGCAGGCGGTGTCGCAGGCGCAATCGTTGGAATGGTATTGTATTGTCTTGTACTGGAGCTGGCGTTTGATTTTGAAGTAAACTATCTTTATGGGATTATTTACGGCTTGATTGGCTCTTTGGCGGCTGTGTTTGGAGATTTGAGCTTCTCAGCAATCAAACGGCAGGTAGGCATCAAGGATTATGGGAATTTGATTCCCGGTCACGGAGGCGTGTTGGACCGTTTTGATTCCATGAGTGTTGTGGCGCCCCTGACAGAAGTTTTAATGCTTCTGATCCCGGTTGTGGTGAAGTAATATGGTAAGTTGTGTAAGCATATTGGGTTCTACCGGTTCTATCGGACGTCAGAGTCTGGATATTGTCGATCATCTTGGGATTCCCGTGGCGGCGCTGACTGCCGGCAGTCGTGTAGAGCAGATGGCGCAGCAGTGCCGAAAATACCGTCCGAAGCTTGCGGTTATGGCAACCCAGGAGGCAGCAGAAGCTCTTTCTGCGCTGCTTCAGGATTTAGATATGCGAATCGCTTGGGGTGAGGAAGGGCTCGTAGAAGCCGCACAGATCCCTGAGGCGGACTGCGTGATCACCGCGGTGGTAGGTATGGTGGGGTTGAAGCCGACCTTAGCTGCGATTCGGAAGGGAAAGCGCATTGGTCTTGCCAATAAGGAAACGCTGGTCTGTGCCGGTGAACTTGTAATGTCCGAGGCATTGAAGTACAACGCACAGATCATTCCTGTTGATTCGGAGCATTCAGCGATTTTTCAGTGTCTGATGGGTGCGGGGGAGAAGCGGGAAATAAAGCGGATCATTTTGACTTGCTCCGGCGGACCGTTCTACGGAAAAAGTAAGGATGCCCTTTCCGCGGTGAAAAAGGCAGATGCCCTAAAGCATCCCAACTGGTCCATGGGGGCAAAAATCACTATTGACTGTGCGACACTGATGAATAAAGGGCTGGAAGTGATTGAGGCAATGCGCCTTTATCAATTGCCTTTAGAGCAGGTGGATGTGCTGATTCACAGGCAAAGCATTATCCATTCGATGGTGGAGTTTGTTGACGGCGCAGTTATGGCACAGCTGGGAAGCCCGGATATGCGGCTTCCTATTCAGCTGGCAATGACCTATCCCCAGCGGATGGGAACGCCCGCTGAACCGCTGGATTTGATCAGCTGCGGACCGCTGACCTTTAGTCAGCCGGATATGGATGCGTTTCCGTGCCTTGCTTTGGCCCGTGCCTGCGCAAAGGCTGGCGGTACAGCCTGTCCGGTGATGAACGGCGCGAATGAAGAAGCTGTAGCTCTGTTTTTGAAGGATGAGATCGGTTTCTATGATATTTACAGGCTGGTGTCCAAGGCGGTAGATTCAGTTCCGTTTATACAAGATCCTACATTAGATCAGATCCTGGAGGCTGACCGCTTGGCCCGTCTTGCGGTAAATTAAGGTTGACGGGCTGTTTTTATATGCGATTATCTAAAATTTGCGAGGAATATTATGAGCATTGTTTTTGCGATCCTTCTGTTTAGTCTTTTGATTTTTATCCATGAACTGGGGCATTTTGTGGCAGCCAAGCTGTTTGGCGTCCAGGTGAATGAGTTTTCCATGTTTATGGGTCCTGCAATTTTTAAGAAGCAGGTTGGACAGACACTGTATTCCATTCGCTGTATTCCCATTGGCGGTTACTGCGCTATGGAGGGAGAGGATGCGGACACAGATAGCCCAAATTCCTTTCAAAAAGCGGCGTGGTGGAAAAGACTGATCATTTTAGCAGCAGGCGCATTTATGAATTTTATTGCGGGATTGCTGATTTTCGCCATTCTCTATTTGCCTGTCGGTCAGGTAGCTGATCCGGTGATCAGTCAGTTTACAGACTGCTGCACATTTAACCATGAGGCAGGACTGCAGCTGGGTGACGAGATTGTAGAACTGGACGGGGAGAGGATCTATCTAAATTCGGATATTTCCATGATCCTCCAACTCAATCCTACGGTCAATCACGATGTTGTGGTGATGCGGAACGGAGAGCGGCTGGTGTTCGACGACCTGCCTATGGCGCATACCCATGTGGATGAGGACGGTAAGGAATACCTGCATTACGGCTTTGGCTATGGAAAGACCAGACAGGTAGGCTTTTGGGGCAGACTGGAGCAGGTTTGGAAGGTGACGGTCGACAATGTGCGCATCGTGCGGCTGAGCCTGCAGATGCTTGTAGGTGGTCAGGCAAGTGTAGCAGACGTATCCGGACCTGTGGGTATCGTCCAGATGATGTCCGATGTAGCAGCTTCGTCTGATACAGCGTTGAATGCGTTTTTGAACCTGCTGTCCTTTGGCGGAATGATCGCGGTGAATTTGGCTGTTATGAACCTGCTGCCGATTCCTGCGCTGGACGGCGGTCGGATCGTGGGGTTGCTGTTGACTACCGGGATCGAGGCGGTCACAAAAAAGAAGCTAAATCCGAAGATCGAAGGATATATTCACGGTGCCGGTATGATCCTGCTGTTGGCACTGATGGCACTGATCATGTTCAAGGATATTTTTGTGATCTTTAAGGGGTAAAAAATATGACCAGACAAATTCACGTAGGTGGCATCCCTATTGGCGGCGGTGCGCCGGTGGTGATCCAGTCTATGCTCAATACAAAGACCACGGATGTGGGAGGCGCGTTGGAGCAGCTGAAGCAGCTGAAATCCGCGGGCTGCCAAATTGCCCGTTTAGCTGTGCCGGATATGGCGGGGGCAAAGGCGTTTGGTGAGATCTGTGCATATTCGCCGATGCCGCTGGTCGCGGATATTCATTTTGATTATAAATTAGCAATAGCCGCAGCGGAGTCCGGTGCTTCAAAGATCCGGATCAACCCTGGAAACATTGGCGGCAAGGACCGGGTCAAGGCTGTTGTAGATGTCTGTAAAGAGAAAAAGATTCCGATACGAATCGGAGTTAACGGCGGAAGCCTGGACAAAAGGCTGTTGGAAAAATACGGTCATCCTACTGCGGAAGCACTGGTTGAAAGTGCGTTTGAGCATTTAGAGCTGCTGGAGCAGTGCGGATTTTACGATACCTGTGTGTCTATGAAATCCTCTGCCGTACCCACAATGGTTGCGGCTGCAAGACTGTTTCGCAAGCAGTGTGATTATCCGATCCATATCGGTGTTACTGAAACAGGCCCGGTCCGTATGGGTCTCATGAAATCCGCAATGGGCATCGGAGCACTGCTGCTGGACGGCATCGGTGATACTATCCGTGTCAGCCTGACAGATGATCCTGTAGAAGAGATCTATGCCGCTAAGGATATTCTGAAGGCTGCGGGTTTGCGGAAAGAAGGCGTGAACATTATTTCCTGTCCCACCTGTGGACGGACAAAAATCGATTTAATCGGTCTTGTCAATGAAGTGGAAGCCGCATTGAAAAACTGTGAAAAGCCTATTACGGTGGCAGTAATGGGCTGTATTGTCAACGGTCCCGGGGAAGCCCGGGAGGCGGATATCGGCATTGCCGGCGGCGATGGCTGCGGTATGCTGTTTGAAAAGGGTAAGCAGATCGAAAAACTGCCCTATGATGCGCTTTTGCCTGCTTTGCTGGAGAGAATTGAGGCACTTTAAGAAATAAAAAGAGGAAACTATGGACGAGCAAGTGTTTTTTTTGAATATGTTTCCGGACTATGAGCCGCCTGAAGACCTGCAGCAGGTTCTTTCTCAGGCGGCTGTAGTTGCTGCGGATATTGATCCGGCAAAAGGGACAGTTGCGGCAGTGATCCATTCCGGGCAGTATATACCCAAGAGAAGCCTGAACAGCGTATCTTCTGACATATGCACCATATATGGATTGCGGTCTTTGGAGCTGACGGCGACCCACCCGGCTGATCAACTGACAAAAATTGAGCCGGAGGAACTGATGGGTCTGTTTGTGGCTCAAAACTCCATGGCGCGGGGCAGCCTTGCCGGTGCACAGTGGCAGTGGACAGGAGAGAAGCTGACGGTTCAGTTGGTAGCGAATGGCAAGGAGTCTTTGGTCGAATGTGTACCCCAGGTGACAAAGCAGTTGCAGGAGCGGTTTGGGGTTTGTGTCACTGTCGAGATTCGGCAGGGTGAGAATCTTGAGGGTGAAGCGCTGTTTGCAGCTATGGAGAAAATGCGCGGTTCGTTATTGCAAACAATGCCGAGAACTGTTGCAGCATCTGTTAAAAATGAACAGCCTGTTCAGGAAAGTGATGCATTTTACGGAAAATCCTTTAAGGGTAAGCCTGTATCCATGCAGGAACTGAATTTGGATATGGGTACAGTGATCGTTGAGGGCAAGGTCTTCAACATCGAGCACAAAGAGCTTTCCAAGCGCAATGCCTGGGTTATAAACTTTGATATTACAGACCACATTTCTTCTGTACGGGTTAGTCGTTTTCTCGAAAATAAAGAGGCAAAGCCCATATTGGAACAGATTAAGCTGGGCAGCGTGGTAAAGGTTCAGGGAAAGCTGATGGTGGACAATTTCACCAACGAAATGGTTCTCAAGCCTTTTGCAATTATGCCCGGAAGCTTGCCGAAACGGAAAGATACTGCAGAGGGCATGAAGCGTGTGGAGCTGCATTTGCATACCACCATGAGTAATATGGATGCGCTGACTATTACGAAAGAGGCCATTAAACAGGCGGCGGCTTGGGGACACCGGGCTATTGCCATTACAGATCACGGCTGTGTTCAGTCTTTTACGGATGCGCTTCATACGGTTGAAGACAGGAAAGGCGCGCCAAAGGTTGCCGGGACTGATGAGGATATTAAGATCCTTTACGGATGCGAGGCATACTATGTCAACGATGTTGACGATCTGGTGGCTGTCCGCGGTCAGAAAAATATAAATTTTGATGATGAATATGTAGCATTTGATTTGGAAACCACAGGTCTTTATGCGCGCCGTGACAGGATCATTGAGATCGGTGCGGTGCGAATGAAAAACGGTCAGGAGATCGACCGTTTTCAGACCTTTGTTGATCCCGGCTGTACGCTGGAAAAACGGACTGTGGAGCTGACGGGCATTACCGACGAAATGCTCCGTGGCGCACCTGAAATCCAGCAGGCACTGCCGGCGTTTTTGAGCTTTGTGAAGGACAGTGTCCTTGTTGCACATAATGCGTCCTTTGATATCAGCTTTATTGAAAAAGCCTGTGCAGAGCAGGGAATTGACCAGGCGTTTACTTGTGTGGATACCCTGGCGTTGTCCCAGAATCTGCTGCCTCAGCTGAACAGATTTTCGTTGGATGTGGTAGCGAAGGAATTTGAGTTAGAGGACTTTAACCATCACCGTGCCGGTGACGATGCCCTGATCTGCGGTAAGATTATGGGGCGTCTGGTAGAGCTTCTGAAGCAGATGGATGTGCAGGACCTGCAGTCTGTCAATCAGGCGATGGAGCCGTTGCGAATTGCTTATCGGCAGCGTGCGGCGCATGCGCCCTGTCAGCATATCGTGCTGTTTGCGAAAAATCAGCTCGGTCTGCGGAATCTTTATCATTTGATTTCGGATGCCAATTTGAAATATTTCAAAAAATTCCCCCGGGTATTTAAGTCTGAGCTTATCAAGCTGCGCGAAGGTCTGATCGTCGGCTCAGCCTGTGAAAACAACGAGCTGTTTCAGGCGGTAGTTATGGGCAGAGGACAACAGGAGCTGGAGCGTATCGCGGCTTTTTACGATTATTTGGAGGTCCAGCCTGTTGCCAATAACCGTTTTATGCTTACACCCAAAAAAGAAGGGGAGCAGCCTGTTGCTGCCAACGGGGAAGAGCTTTACAGCTTTAACCGGGATGTGGTCGCGTTGGGTGATAAGCTTGGAAAAATGGTGGTTGCAACCGGTGATGTCCATTTCCTGAATCCGGAGGACGAGGTGTTCCGCCATATCCTGCTGGCAACCAAGGGCTTCCCGGATGCGGATAAGCCTAATCCGTTGTATTTCCGTACCACTGATGAGATGCTGCAGGAGTTTTCCTACCTTGGAGAGGAAAAGGCCCGGCAGATCGTCATCACAAATCCCAACAGCATTGTGGATATGTGCGAAAAGGTACGCCCCGTTCCCAATAATTTGTTTGCACCGAAGATCGAAAACTCCGTTGAAGATCTGAAAGCGTTGGTGTATGGAAAAATGCACCGGCTTTACGGCGAAAATCCGCCGGAGCTGATTGTGAAGCGTGTAGAAACAGAGCTGAATGACATTATTAACTGTCATTATGATGTGATCTATATGTCTGCCCAGCGGCTGGTGCAGAACTCCTTGGAAAACGGTTATCTGGTCGGCTCCCGTGGCTCTGTTGGCTCCTCAATCGTTGCGTATATGTCGGGTATCACGGAGGTTAATTCCTTCCCACCCCACTACCGTTGCCCCAATCCGGCGTGCAAGTATACTACGTTCGATGTGCCGAAGGGCTTTGAATGCGGCGCAGACCTGCCGGACGCGGTCTGTCCGAAATGCGGCACACCGTACGCAAAAGAGGGCTTTAACATTCCGTTCGAAACATTTCTTGGCTTCGGCGGCGACAAGGTGCCGGATATTGACCTGAACTTTTCCGGTGAATACCAAGCACGTGCTCATGCCTACTGTACCGAGATGTTTGGAAAAGCCCATGTATTCCGGGCGGGAACAGTGGGTACGGTGGCTGAAAAAACAGCCTTCGGATATGTGAGAAAGTATTTGGAGGAGCGGGGGAAGACTGCTTCCAATGCGGAAAAAGCCCGGTTGGCAAACGGCTGCGTCGGTGTACGCAGAACCACCGGTCAGCATCCCGGCGGTCTGGTAGTCATCCCGCAGGAAAACGAGATTTGGGATTTCTGCCCGGTGCAGCACCCGGCTGATGATCCAAATTCCGATCAGATCACGACCCATTTTGAATACCACTCCATGGAAGAAAATCTTCTGAAGCTGGATATGCTGGGTCATGATGACCCGACGATGATCCGGATGATGGAGGATATGACCGGCGTGGATGCTAAAACCATTCCACTGGACGATCAGGATACCATGTCCATCTTTACATCCTCCAAGATTTTGGGCTATGAGGATGATCCGCTTCTAGGACCTACCGGCGCAGTGGCGGTGCCTGAGTTCAATACCCGTTTTACAAGAGGAGTTCTGCTGGACACAAAGCCGACGAAATTTGATTTCCTCGTCCGTATTTCCGGCTATACCCACGGAACGGATGTGTGGCTGGGCAACGCAAAGGATCTGATTGTTTCAGGTACTGCCCGGGTAGATCAGACCATCGGCTGTCGTGATGACATTATGATCTATTTGATTTCCTGCGGACTGCCGGAAAAGCGTGCCTTCAAGATTATGGAATCGGTGCGTAAAGGCAGGGGATTACCGGATGGTGCTGAACAGGAAATGATCGATGCAGGTGTGCCGGATTGGTATATCAATTCCTGTAAAAAGATCAAATATCTGTTCCCGAAGGCTCATGCGGTGGCTTACGTTATGATGGCGTTCCGGATTGCCTGGTTTAAGGTAAATTATCCCTTGGCGTTTTATGCGGCGTATTTTTACCGCAGAAGTCAAAAGGGCGGCTTTGATGCTGTGCTGATGACCCAGGGGAAGGACGCGGTTGTTGCCAATATTAAGGCGATCGATGACAATGAAAACGCCACCGCCAAGGATGAAGACCTGCTGACCACCTTGGAAGTTGTGTATGAGTTTTATCTGCGGGGACTGGAATTTTTGCCCATAGACCTGTATAAAAGTGATTCAAAGAAGTTCCTGATCGAAGACGGAAAGCTGCGCCCGCCTTTTGTAGCCATTTCCGGACTTGGTGAAAGCGCGGCGGAGGATCTAGTAAAGGGCAGAGAAGGAAAGCGGTTCTTATCTGTTGAGGAAGCAGCGGCTGCCTGTCCTAAGGTTTCCAAGACCCATATCCAAATGCTCAAGGATGCGGGAGCCTTTGGAGATATGCCGGAGACAGACCAAATCAGCCTGTTCTAGGAGGAGTTGTTATGCAAGATATCGGAACACAGTTTCACATTCGCTGCAAACCCGAGGATGTAGGCAGGTATTGCTTCCTTCCCGGTGATCCGGGTCGCTGTGAAGCCATCGCAAAGCATTTTGATGATCCGGTACATATCGGCATGAACCGGGAATACAACATTTACACAGGTTATCTGCTTGGAGAAAAGGTCTCCGTATGCTCTACCGGTATTGGCGGACCGTCTGCTTCCATCGCCATGGAAGAGCTGCACAATATCGGCGTAGATACCTTTATCCGCGTAGGAACTTGCGGCGGAATCGCAATGGATGTATTGCCCGGTGATGTGGTGGTAGCCAGCGGAGCGGTTCGGTTTGAGCATACATCGGTTGAGTATGCGCCTATCGAATTTCCCGCAGTGCCGGATTTTGCCGTGGCGCAGGAATTGAAGGCAGCCGGTGAAACTTTGGGATACAGAACCCATGTAGGTGTTGTTCAGTGCAAGGATTCCTTTTACGGACAGCATGCA
>JAFSDV010000014.1 GCA_017436035.1 Oscillospiraceae bacterium
CTTACTCGTGGCGGGGATCGATGTACTTGACAGCAGCGTCGAACTGACCGTAGTGACCCTTGGCCTTCTCCAGAGCGGTGTTGGCGTCGTCACCCTTCTTGATGAAGTCCATCATCTTACCCAGGTTGATGAACTCGTAACCGGTGATCAGGTTGTCCTCATCCAGAGCAATGCGGGTCACGTAGCCTTCAGCCATCTCCAGGTAACGGGGACCCTTTGCCTTGGTGGCGAACATGGTGCCAACCTGGCTGCGCAGACCCTTACCCAGGTCTTCCAGAGAAGCACCCACTGCCAGACCGTCCTCGGAGAAAGCAGACTGGCTGCGGCCGTAAACAATCTGCAGGAACAGCTCCCGCATAGCGGTATTGATGGCGTCACACACCAGGTCGGTGTTCAAAGCCTCCAGCAAAGTCTTGCCGATCAGGATCTCGGAAGCCATTGCTGCGGAGTGGGTCATACCGGAGCAGCCCAGTGTCTCTACCAGAGCCTCCTCAATGATGCCCTCCTTTACGTTCAGGGTCAGCTTGCAGCAGCCCTGCTGGGGAGCGCACCAGCCGATGCCGTGGGTGAAACCAGAGACATCCTTAATTTCCTTGACCTGGACCCACTTACCCTCTTCGGGAATGGGCGCGGGGCCGTGATAAGCACCCTTGGCCACGGAGCACATATGCTGTACTTCTGCACTATAAATCATGGCAAATTTCCTTTCTTTTCTAAAAGGCGGCAGACGCCTTTTGATATACTGACTGGAAAACCTTAAATTTCCGATAATATTATACAGACCGAGTATGTAAATGTCAATCATTAGCAAGATGAAAATTCACTGCTGATGAACCGAAATAAGCGGCAGGTGCTGCTGACAGCGCCCACCGCTTGCTTTTAGAGGAGATGCTTTTTTTGTGAAGTTCGATAAGACGGAGAGGAGCGTGGATATGCGCCAAGACATACCCAGAGGTTATTCAGGGCTGTTTTCCAATGTAAGCCTGAATACCGCCGTCTACAAACAGGATTTGTCCGTTAACAAAATCGGAAGCTTCGCTGGCAAGAAATACAGCAGGACCGGCAAGATCCTCCGGGCTTCCCCAACGACCGGCGGGGGTCTTGGAAACAATAAACCGGTCAAAGGGATGGCGACTGCCGTCCGGCTGAAGCTGGCGCAGGGGCGCGGTCTGCTCAGTGGCAATATAGCCGGGCGCAATGGCGTTGCACTGGATGTTGGCGTGTCCGTATTCGGCGCAGATATTTCGGGTCAGCATTTTAAGACCGCCTTTGGCGGCAGCATAGGCGGAAACGGTTTCTCTGCCGAACTCGCTCATTAAAGAACAGATGTTGATAATTTTGCCGTGACCCTGTTCCAGCATACCGGGAAGCACAGCCTTTGCGCAAATAAACGGTCCAACCAAGTCTACATCGATTACATGCCGGAAATCGGAAACACACATTTGTGTCATAGGTGTGCGTTTGATAATGCCGGCGTTGTTGACCAAAATATCAATACTGCCGTGGGCGGCGGTGATTTGTCCAATCAGAGCTGTGATCTGCTCTTCACAGCAAACATCTGCTAAATAACCGTAGGCGGTGATTCCTGCATTCCGGTAACGTTCAATGCCCTGTTGACGGCTGACCTCTGAAGTGCAGTTAAAGCAGACAGTTGCTCCGGCTTTTGCAAGACCGACTCCGATCCCGAAGCCGATGGAGTGCGCACCGCCGGTTACAAGTGCGACCTTGCCGGATAGATCAAAACAATACATAGTTCAAGACCTCTTATAATTAATGTATAAATTGATTGTAGCATATTTCGGAAAAATCCACAACGAAAAATTCAGTGTGCTGAAAAATGGAAGTGGGACGGAAATTCAGGGGTATTTTTATAACAGGTTCATAGCGTATGATTCTGCGGATCGGTGTTATACTAATCCCATCACGGAAAAAAGGAGGAAGAAGCTATGAATCACAATGCGAATAAGTGCATCGAGTGCACAGTTCAGCAGTGCGCCCACCATTGCGATGATGCCAACTACTGTTCTTTGGAGCGGATCCTGGTTGGAACCCATGAGTCTAATCCCACTGTGGATCAATGCACCGACTGCAAATCCTTCCGTATGAAATAATGAACCCCAGTAATGCGGCAGCGTTCAGGCTGCCGCACTTTTTTCTTGACGGATGGCAGGAATATGATATTATGGATAAAGAATAAAGTTGAAATTTGTGATCGTTCTTGGCGATGATGGTTCTTCGGGAGGAATATATATATGGATACATATGATGACTACAGGTTTCCAAAGCCGGTGCAGCCGGAATATGCCGGTAAAAAAAGGTCTCCTTTTTCTAATTCAGATTATGTGACACCTTTTGATGCAATGCCTGCGTCGGAGGTACAGCCGGCAGCTGAGAAGACTTGTCGGAAAAAAAGGACTGGTGCAAAGGCTGCTCTTTCTGTTTTGCTTGTGGCGGTGTTGATTGCGTCCTGCTGCACAGTAACGGCGGTGATCGTGGATCGCTACTGGCAGGAAGAGATCAACTTGCTCAATCAGGTGATGGACAACCGGCTGTCTGTTTTGCAGAAGAAAATAGACAGCATAAACGTCGGTGGAACAGGCGGCGCAGTTCCGCCTTCCGGTGAGGGTGTGCTGACCCCGGGTCAGGTATATGAGCAAAATGTATCGGCTGTGGTGGCAGTGTCCTGTAAGTGCGTAACGACCAATATGTTTGGACAGGCAACTGAAACGTCCTCTACCGGTTCAGGCTTTTTGATCACTCAGGACGGATATGTTGTTTCCAATTACCATGTTGTGCAGGATGCGCAGACGCTGAGCGTGGTGACATATGAAGGGAAAACCTACGAAGCCAAGCTGGTTGGATATGACGCGGCAAACGATATTTCTGTTTTGAAAATCGAAGGAGAGAATTTTCCGTTTGTGACCTTTGGAAGCAGCGATGCTTTGATAGTCGGTGATCAGGTGACGGCTGTTGGTAATGCGCTGGGAGAGCTGAACGCAACGCTGACTGTCGGCTATGTCAGTGCCAAGGACCGGATCGTAACAACTGACGGCACAACAATGAATATGCTGCAGACAGACGCTGCAATCAATTCCGGAAACTCCGGTGGACCGCTGTTTAATATGCAGGGGCAGGTTGTGGGTATTACTACAGCAAAATACTCCGGAACGACCACATCCGGCGCGTCTATCGAGGGAATCGGCTTTGCCATTCCTATCGATGATGTGGCAGGTATGATCTGGGATTTGAAGGAATACGGATATATTACCGGCGCTTATATGGGCGTGTCCATCTCGGATGTTGCGCAGTCAGCACAGCAGTACGGTGTGCCGGCGGGTGCGTATGTGCAGTCAGTTGAGCCGGGAAGCGCAGCCCAGCGCAGCGGCGTAAAAAAAGGAGATATTATCGTCAATTTGGGCGGGTATGATGTGACATCCGTTACAGAGCTTAGCCGTGCGCTTCGGAATTTTAAGGCAGGGGATACCACAACCGTCACAGTATACAGATCAGGACAGCGGGTCAATATGTCTATAACGCTGGCAGAAAAACCCAGATAACCTGCGCGTTCCGGAGTAATTACAACGTAATGTATGACATAAAATGCAGAGGAGTTTTTGTGCGCTCCTCTGCATTTTTTTGCCGAAAATATCCAAATTGTAAATTTTTTAGGAAATAGAGTGAAAACACTGGATTTTTGTTACATTCAGGAGTATAATGAATCCGAATTGTGTTTACTCGCTAGGAGGTTTATATGAGCAAGAATAATCGATGCACCAACATCAAGCGTAAAATGCTGATCGTTCTTTGTGTGGTGCTGGCACTGATTTTGGTGCTGTTGATCGCCGGTAGTGTATATTTGAATTATATGATGAATTTGATTGGACGGGTCAATGGAAACGGCGACCCGATGTCCTTTGAGGAATACCTTCAGTGGCTGGAGAGCCAAAAGGAGTCCATAGACCCGGATTTTACCGGCGAGGTAATAGATCCGTCCGACATTACTTGGGGTAATGACTCCGGCTTGATCGAGCAGAGCGGAAACATCATCAATATTTTACTGATCGGTCAAGACCGCAGAGAAGGGGAGGACCGCGCCCGTTCCGACGCGATGATCCTGTGTACCATCAACAAATCCACTAAAACGCTGACTATGACCTCTTTCATGCGGGATATGTATGTGCAGATTCCCGGATACGGAGATAATCGGATCAATGCCAGCTATGAAATCGGTGGCATGCAGCTTTTGGATGCATGTTTGAAAAAGAATTTCGGAGTCCAGGTGGATGGTAACGTTGAAGTGGACTTTACCCGCTTTATGGAGATTATTGATATGCTTGGCGGCGTTGATATGGTACTGACTTCCGCAGAGGCTAAATACTTAAATGAGCGTGGAAATTGGGATGTGGATGACAGCACCTCCGGACAGTGGAATTTGAAGGCCGGACTGAATCACCTGACCGGTGAGCAGGCGTTGGCCTATTCCAGAATCCGCAAGATAGGCGACGATTTTGGCCGCACAGAACGGCAGCGGAAGGTTTTGAATGCGCTGATCGAAAAGGTTAAGGATAAAAACGTGCTGGAGCTGAACAACCTTCTGCAGAAAATGCTGCCCATGCTGGCTACAGATATGAGCAATTCTGAGATTCTGGGTTATGCGGTGGACCTGTTCCCAATGCTGTCTGAAATGCAGATCGTGACCCAGCGTGTGCCGGCGGACGGAACCTATAAGGATGCACTCATTAAAGGAATGCAGGTTTTGCAGGTGGACCTGGAAGCAAATCGGGAACTGCTGAAAGACTGTATGGGTGAGGTCTGATCCCTTGTCTGAATATGGAAGTAATTTCCTGTAAATTTTAAGAAATTGTTAAGCAAAATAGCCTAATTTGAATAAAGACACCATTTTTCAGAAAAAATTTCTGCAAAATTAAACAAAATGATTGACAAACTACAAACAAGATTGTATAATGATGCCAGATGATGGGAGGGATTGGTTATGGAACTTACAAAAAGCGAAATGGAGATCATGGATGTACTTTGGGCAGAGGAAGCACCTCTTTCAAGAGCGGATCTTCTTGAGCGTTCCGACGAAAAATCTTGGAAGGATAGCTCTGTGCATATTTTGCTCAACGGACTGCTCCAAAAAGGCGCGATTCGGGAGGCCGGCTTCGTAAAGCGCAGCAAGACATACGGTCGTACATTTGCACCGACTCTGACACGAGAAGAATACTTTGCAACTACGATTTTTTCCCATCGCCATAAGCCGGAGATCGTTGGCTTGTTCGCTGCACTGCTGAAGCGGAAGGATATTACCGCAGATCAGCTTGCGCAGATTGAAGCTTTGGTCGCAAAGAAGAAAAAGTAAGTTTAATGAAATAACCGGGGGTGTTGCAAAATACTGCAACACCCCTTAAACTATTATTAGTTTTGTTTTCCGCCTGAAAGGGTCGGGAGATTGATTTTAAGGCAGATGGCTGAAAATCGTAAGACCTGTTAAATTTTGATCATACTGTCTTGCCTGTGTTGTTGATTTGTTACAAAATTTTAGTCAATCGTTTGGTTTGCTCTGCATTTTCTATTTGAAAATCCTGCATAATAACCGGGTAAACTTTATAAATAAGGGGGCATTTTTAATAGAGCTGCATTTTTTTGCTTGCAATTATGTAAAGATAAATGTATAATGGTATACAATTCCAGGGTGAGCCCCAAAGTAAAGGAGTAAAAATGATGAAAAAACTGATTTGTGTTGCGCTTTGTTTGATTATGGCTCTGTCACTGGTCGCCTGTGGCGGTGCCAGCACAAAGATGACTATGGGCACCGGCGGTACTGCCGGTACATATTACGGCTACGGCGGCGTTTTGGGTCAGTACATTAAGAATCATGCGGGTATTCATGTGACTGTTGTTCCCACTGACGGTTCCAAGGCGAACATTCAGGGTATCGCTGCAGGCGACTATCAGCTGGGTACTGTTCAGTCTGATGTTATGGCTTATGCATGGGATGGCACCCGTTCCTTTGAGAAGGACGGCAAGGTAGATTCCTTCCGTGTTGTTGCCGGTCTGTACGCTGAAGCTGTTCAGCTGGTGACCATGGATCCCAGCATCAAGTCCGTTGCGGATCTGAAGGGTAAAAAGGTTTCTATCGGCGCGCCCGGCTCCGGTGTTTATTTCAACGCTGTGGACGTTCTGACAGCTGCGGGTCTGACTGTATCTGATATTCAGGCCCAGTATCAGTCCTTTGCTGACAGCGCTGATGCGCTGAAGGACGGCAAGATCGATGCTGCATTTGTTGTTGCCGGTGCACCTACCCCTGCGATTACTGAGCTGTGTATTACCAATCAGGCATATCTTGTGCCCATCGATGGGGATGTGGCACAGAAAATGATGAACGATTGCCCCTTCTACACCACCTATACCATCCCTGCCGGTACTTATCAGGGTCAGGATAAGGACGTGACCACTGTTACCGTTAAGGCAACCTTGATCGTCAGCGCTTCCGCATCTGAGGATGATGTTTACAAGCTGACCAAGGCGATCTTTGAGAACATTGATGCTATCTCTAAGGAAAACAGCAAGGGCGCAGAGCTGAGCCTTGAGAATGCTACCGCCGGTATGACCGCTCCCTTCCACAAGGGTGCTGCCAAGTACTTCGCGGAAAAGAACATTACGGTTAAAACCGCCGAATAAAGCGTTAAATGCGTAATCTGCTGGCTGCGGTGAACATTCGCCGCAGCCAGTTTACGATATTCTAATCCAAGGAGGAACCTATGGCACTGTTTAGCAAAAAGAAAACGCCTGAGGTTGAAGCACCCATGGATTTGGACGCGGTTATGAAAAAATATGACCGGGAGTCCAATACCCGTGTTTGGGAAGGGAAGGCACGAATCGCAGTGAACTGTATGCTGGCAGCATTTTCACTGTTCTGCATCTATGTGACCTTGTTCACAAGTTGGCTGGAGGAGATCCGCCTGACCTCATTTATGGCGTTTATTATTTTTATTGGCTATCTGGTGTTCCCGGCGAAGAAGGGACAGCAGAAGGTCAATTATATGCCCTGGTATGATGTGGTGCTGATGGTGCTTGGTACAGGCGCGTTCCTGTACTATACCGTCAACGCAATGTCTATCATCCAGCAGGGCAGTAATTTTGAGTGGTACCAGATCGTGATCGGCATCGTGGGTATTATTGCCCTGATGGAGGTCTGCCGCCGCAGTGTTGGTTTGCCCATCGTGATCGTTGCGTTGTGCTTTATTGTTTATGCACTGATCTGGGGCTTAGTAAATCCTTCTTTGTGGGGCAAGCTGAATTATTCTGTCCGCTACCTGTTTTACAGCAAGGAAGGTGTAATGTCCACACCTATTAATGTGTGCTCGAAATTCATTGTAGTGTTTATTATTTTCGGCGCATTTTTGGAGCGGACCGGCATTGGTGATTATTTTATCCAGATCGCCAATGTGCTTGTTGGCAGATTCTCCGGCGGTCCTGCAAAGGTCGCGGTTGTTGCTTCTGCAATGGAAGGTATGGTTTCCGGTTCTTCGGTTGCGAACACTGTTGGTTCCGGTTCTGTGACTATCCCGCTGATGAAGAGAACCGGTTATAAGCCGGAATTTGCTGCAGCAGCGGAAGCATCCGCTTCCACAGGCGGTCAGATCATGCCGCCGATCATGGGCGCAGCCGCGTTCCTGATGGCGGACTATATTGGTGTACCTTACAGCAATATCGTTGTTCGGGCAATCCTGCCTGCTGTACTGTACTTTGCCGGTATCTTTATTGCGGTCCATCTGGAAGCCAAGAAAGAGGGACTGCGCGGTCTGAGCAAGGATGAGATTCCCAAGGCACTGCCGCTTTTGAAGCAGCTGTATCTGCTGCTGCCCCTGGTGCTTCTGGTGTATTTGGTCAGCACCAGTCAGCGTTCGATTCAGTATGCAGCGGCGCTGGCGATTGTTGCGGCGATCGTGGTAAGCCTGTTCAATAAGCACAACCGGATCACACCCAAGAAAATTTTTGAGGCGTTGGCTTCCGGCGGTCAGGGTATGATCACCGTGGCGGCTGCCTGCGGCGTTGCAGGTATTATTGCCGGTACGATCACGATGACCGGTCTTGCCAACACCCTGATCAATGGCATTGTTGCTCTGGCAGGAAGTCAAGTTATTGTCGCACTGTTCCTGACCATGCTTTGCTGTATCGTGCTGGGTATGGGTGTTCCCACTACCGCAAACTACTGCATTATGGCAGCGACCTGTGCGCCGATTTTGGTGCGTATGGGCGTGCCTACTTTGGCAGCCCACTTCTTTGTGTTCTACTTCGGTATTGTTGCAGACCTGACACCGCCTGTTGCTTTGGCTGCTTATGCCGGAGCGGCGATCGCCCAGGCGAAGCCTATGAAAACGGCTGTGACGGCTACCAAGCTGGCAATTGGCGCGTTTATCGTGCCCTATGTATTTGCACTAAATCCTGCGATGCTGTTTATTGATACAGGTGTAGGAGAGGTGATTCTGATCTGCATCACTTCCGTTGTGGGTATTTTCGGCGTTTCTGCGGCGTTGGAAGGCTACATTATAGGACATATGTATTGGTATCAGCGGATCATCAGCGCGGTTGGCGGCCTGCTGCTGATCTACCCCGGCGTAGTTACCGATGTGATCGGTCTGCTGCTTGTGGGTGTAGTTGTTGCCCTTCAGGTCATCGAAAAGAAGAGAGCAGCTAAAGCATTGAAGTAATTTTACAAAAAGGACAGATTTGACGAACCGTCAGATCTGTCCTTTTTGGTTGATAAAGCAAAGGATCGGAGAAATTCTCCGGTCTTTTGCCGATCTTAACAGCGCTTAGTGGCAGCTATGACTGCCGCACTGGTGACTGCCGCAGCCTTGCTCACCACAAGTGTGTCCTTCGCCGTGATGATGGTCGTGATGATTGCACTGCACATTGGGATTAAACTCCAGCTTGCCTTCCAGGAAGTCGGCGACAGCGGTATCTGCATCGCCGGTTACGCCGCCGAACAGTTTGATACCTGCCTGCGCAAGAGCCATCTGTGCGCCACCGCCGATGCCACCGCAGATCAATACATCTGCATTCAGCGCAGTCAGAACGCCGGCCAACGCACCGTGACCGCTTCCGTTGGTGTCCACAACTTGGGAAGAAACAATTTCACCGTTCTCTACTTCATAGACCTTAAACTGTGCGGTGTGGCCAAAGTGCTGAAAAATTTCTTCGTTTTCATAGGTTACTGCAATTTTCATTTGATGATCTCCTTTGTACTTAACTGTTTGATGGATTTGTTAAATTGAACGGCAAAGAGGATTGCCGTGAATGTCACTGCAATAATGTCCGCAACCGGCTCAGCCATATAAACGCCCATGGTTTTATCTGTTACCAAGTTGGGTATGAGGTAAATCAACGGAAGAAGCAGAACAAATTTACGCACAATAGCCACGATAATGGAGCAAGGGGCGTTGCCGGTGGAAACAAAGGTCATTTGGCAGGCAATTTGGATACCGAAAATGCACAGAACGCCGCAATAGATCCGAAGGGCGTTGGCGGTGAATGTAATCATCTGAGTGTCCGGCGTGAATATTCCGGCAAAAACTTTTGGGAAAAGCATGATCGCGCCCCAAATCACGAAGGAATAGACAAGACAGGACACCAGCAGCAGTTTGAAGGTCTTTTTTACCCGATCTGCGTTTTTTGCGCCGAAATTATAACTGGAAATAGGCTGCGCACCTTGGGCGATGCCCTGCATAGGGAGCATAGCAAACTGCATCACACTGGTGAGGATCGTCATAGCGCCTACCGCAATGTCGCCGCCATATTTTAGAAGAGAGGAGTTGAAACATACGGAAATCACACTCTCACTGCTTTGCATAATAAAGGTGGAAAGCCCAAGGGCAATACAAGGGAAAACAAGTTTGCCATCCACATTCATATTCTTTTTTTGCAGCTTCAGAGAACTCTTTTTGCTGCAAAGAAAGACAAGAACCCAGACACAAGAAATCGCTTGGGACAGAAAGGTTGCAAGGGCTGCGCCCTTTACACCCATATCAAAGCCAAAAATAAAGATGGGGTCCAGAATGATATTGCAGATCGCACCGATGAGTACTGTCACCATACTGACCTTCGTAAAGCCTTGCGCGGTAATAAATGCGCCCATACCAAGGGTCAGCTGAACAAACACTGTACCGATGGCGTAGATGTTTATGTAGTCGGTGGCATAGCCAATAGTATTTTCACTGGCACCGAACAGCAGCAGAAGGTCTTCGTTCCAAATCAGCAGAACCGCGGTCAGAACAGCGGAAATAACAAGCTGCAGGGTAAAACAGCCGCCCATAATTTTTTCAGCAGAAGCGTTGTCGCCTTTGCCCATATAAATGGACGCCCTCGGTGCGCCGCCGGAGCTGATCATGGAAGCGAAAGCAGAGATGATCATAATGATGGGCATACAGACGCCTACGCCGGTAAGGGCAAGACTGCCGTCTCCCGGTATATGACCAATGTAGATCCGGTCTACGATGTTATACAGCATATTGATCAGCTGAGCAACCACGGTGGGAACAGCCAGCTTAAACAGCAGCTTCCCAATTGGCGCAGTGCCAAGCAATTCCTTGTTGTCGTTCACGATATTACTCCTTTTCAGATATCTTATTTTCGCAGCTTTTGACAGTATTGTGTGCAAAGCTTGTCTGTACATCCTGCGCATTTCAGGGCAGCTTAAGATTTAGGCCGTTAAAAAGCTGATTTTATTATACATTAAAAAAACAAAAAAGCCATAAACAATTTGCACATTACAGCAGAAAATTGAAATAGTTTACTTTTTGTTTACTTTTGTTTTGTCTATCCGCAGTATTCTATTAAATAGATGCTGGAGGAATGATCATGTACGAGAAGAAAACAACAGCTTTATTTCGGTTTATTAAATGGTGGGTAAAGGTGTTTTATCCCAGGACCCAGGCAGAGGGATTGGAAAATCTTTCGGAGGAGCCGGTGATCATTGTAGGCAACCATTGCCAAATGAATGGACCTATCGTGGGTGAATTGTATGTGCCGGGAGAGCCGTATATTTGGTGTGCCGGCGAGATGATGCACCTTAAAGATGTACCGGAATATGCGTTCCGGGATTTTTGGAGTCAAAAGCCCAAATGGATGCACCCCTTTTATAAGCTGCTTTCTTATATTATTGCGCCGTTATCTGTCTGCGTGTTTAATAATGCCCGGACTATTGGCGTGTATCATGATGCCCGCATCCTGTCCACCTTCAAAAACACAGTAAAAAAGCTGCAGGATGGGAAAAGTGTTGTGATTTTTCCGGAGCATGATGTGGAGCATAATCACATCATCTATGATTTTCAGGATAAGTTCATTGATATTGCAAAGCTGTATTACAAAAAAACCGGAAAAGAACTGAACTTTGTTCCTATGTATATCGCCCCGAAGTTGAAGAAGCTTTGCTTTGGTACGCCGGTGCGTTTTTGTGCTGCAGAGCCAATGGATGCTCAGCGCAGCCGGATCTGCCAGCGCTTAATGGTCGAGATCACCGCCATTGCGGAAAGCTTACCGGCGCATACGGTGGTGCCGTACCGGAATATTCCAAAGAAGGATTACCCAATCAACATACGCAAGGAGAATGCCTATGAAAAAGCCCGTAGTTGATTACCGTACCTTCCGCCTGCGGAAGCTGAATGACCCCCAGTTTGTTCACTTGAAGCTGCTGCTGAGCTGGGTCGGCTATTTTATACTGTATTTTCTCACGGAAAACCTGATTCCGGCAGATGCCTGCCATCCGGTACATATGTGGCTGGATGATGTGATTCCGTTCTGTGAATGGTTTTTAATTCCCTATGTGTTTTGGTATGTGCTGATCGTGATTTCTCTAGGGTATTTTTTGCTGTTCAATGTGGATAGTTTCAAGCGGCTGCAGACCTATATCATCATTACGCAAATCCTGGCTATGATCTGTTATATCGTTTATCCTACACGGCAGGATCTGCGTCCTACAGAATTTGCAAACGATCATTTCCTGACCCAGTGCATCGGTTTTTTGTATTCCTTTGATACCAACACCGGTGTGTGTCCGTCGCTTCATGTGGCATACTCACTGGGCATTGCCTCGGTTTGGACGAAGGAAAAGGAAGCGCATCCGGCGTGGAAATTATTTGTGGTTTTTGCCGTCATTATGATCTGCCTGTCTACGATGTTTATCAAGCAGCACTCCGCTGTGGACTTTTTTGCGGCACTCCCGGTGTGTCTGATCGCGGAAGGCGTTGTGTATCGGGATCGGTATTTCAGTAAGAAAAGCTAGTGGAAAAATACTTCATTATGTTTTTCGGCTTGTTTTTCCAATGTTATACAATAGAAAAAGTTGTTGTCAACAAAAGAAATGAATACGAAGGCGGACAAACTGTGGGTGTCGCAGGTCATAGTGACGTCTGCATCAGTTCAGTTTTTCTGTAACCACCAAATGTTGACACTACAACATTTTTTCGATATAGTGATACTGTCTTATCGATACAGAAAAGGAGTTTTTACATTGGATCAGAAATACGAAGCGCTATTTACCCCCTGGAAGGTTGGCAATGTGGAGATCAAGAACCGCATTGTTATGTGCCCCATGGGTGGTACGTCCCTGTTTGGCTGGTTTGAACTGACCGGTTGTAAGTTTGACAAGGAAGCAGCAAAGCTGTTTTTGGAGCGGGCAAATAATCATGTTGGCTTGATCATCCCCGGTATCGCGCCCCTGCGGGATACATTCTGGGGCAAGTGGCTGTGGCAGAATCCCAAGATGTTTGAGGACCTGAGAGAGTTTATGGACGAGATCCATAAGACCGGTGCCAAGCTCTTCATTCAGCTTACTGCCGGCATGGGCCGGAGTTGGGCCATTACCGAGCTGGTGGGACCTTTGCACAAAAATAAGGTCACCCGGGCCATCATCAAGCCCATTATCGACACCAGCCATGAGCTGGCCTCTCCCTCCGCGCAGCCTGCCCGTTGGGCACCGGACATTGAGTGCCCCGAGATGACCGTGGAGCAGATCCACGAGATCATCGAGGCCTTTGCCAAGACCGCCAAGCTGTGCAAGGACGCCGGCGTTGACGGTGTGGAGATCCATGCTGTTCATGAGGGCTATTTGCTTGATCAGTTCGCCATCGAATTTTTCAATAAGCGTACCGATGAATACGGCGGCTCTTTTGAAAATCGCTATCGCTTTGCTGCTGAGGTGGTTAAGGCCATTAAGGAACGCTGCGGCGAGGATTTCCCTGTGTCCCTGCGCTACAGTGTAGAGTCCAAGCTGAAGGGCTTCCGTGAGGGTATCGTCCCCGGCGATGATGCCCCCGAAATGGGCCGTAATATGGAAGAATCCGAGCGCGCTGCCAAGTATTTGCAGGATGCCGGCTATGATATGCTCAATGCCGACAACGGTACTTATGATAGCTGGTACTGGTCCCATCCGCCTATGTATATGCCCCAGAACTGCAATCTGGAGGATGTGGCGCACATCAAGAAGTTTGTGGACATTCCTGTGGTTTGCGCTGGTCGTATGGAGCCGGATGCGGGCGCCCAGGCTATCGCTGACGGCAAGATCGATGCTATGGGCGTTGCCCGGCAGTTTCTGGTAGACCCCGCGTGGATCACCAAGATGATCGAGGACCGGCTGGAGGATATTAAGCCCTGCATTTGCTGCCACTCCGGCTGCTTCAATTTCTCCTCCTCCAAGGGCCACTACAACACCCAGGATCTCACCGACACCATGGGTCTTGCCCGGTGTGCTTTGAACGCAGAAACCATGCAGTCAAAGAAGCACTACATTGAAAAAGCCAAGAAGATCAAAAATATTGCTGTTATCGGCGGCGGCATTGGCGGCATGGAAGCTGCCATTGTCTGCGCCAAGCGGGGTCACAATGTCACCCTGTACGAAAAGTCTGACAAACTCGGTGGCGTGTTCATCGCCGCTGCTGCACCCTCTTTCAAAGAGAAGGACAGAGACCTGATCGCTTGGTATCGTCGGGAGATCACCCGCTATCCTATCACCGTCAAGCTGAACACCGAGGTCAAAGATATTGCTTCTTTGGGTGCAGACGAGGTGATCGTTGCCACCGGTTCTACTGCTAACAGCATCCCTGTTCCCGGTGCAGACAAGGCGATCCAGGCCGTGGATTTCCTGCTGGGTAAGCGCCAGATGGGTCAGAATGTGACTATCATCGGCGGCGGATTGACCGGCTGCGAAATCGCTTACGAGCTGTATCTGCAGGGCAAGAACCCTACCATCGTGGAAATGCAGGATGACCTGATCACCACACCCGGCATTGCCCTGGCTAATACCAGCTTCCTGCGGGACTTCTTCAAGGCCAACCAGGTGCCTGTTCACCTGGAGACCGGTGTTAAGGAGATCAAGGACGGCGTTGTTGTCGCCGCAGGCAAGGACGGCGAGACCTTTGAGATCGCTGCCGAAAATGTAATTCTGTCCGTGGGCTATAAGCCGGCTCCGGTTGCACCCAAGGCAAAGCATGTGCACATCATTGGCGATGCCAACAAGGTGGGCAACCTGCGTAGTGTCATCTGGGGTGCCTGGGATGTGTGCATGAAGCTGTAATCAAGGAGGAAAACGATGTACTTAACTGACGAACAACAAGCTGTTTTGAATGGTTCTCAGGGCGAGACTATGGCCAAGGTTATGAAGACCTTGGTGATGTATGGCGATGCCTTCGGCGCTGACAAGCTGGTGGCTGTCACTTCCGAATATAACCATCTGGTCACTTCCTTCGGCTTGAAAATGATGAAGCCGGTGTTTGATTTAATGCAGCAGCTTATCGATGCCGGCGCAATTTCCGGACAGAAGTTCTCTGTTGACCCCCGTCCTTTGGACAAGAATGTACCTGCCAACTTCCTGCAAAATCTGATCTTCAACAAGATCATGTATGCCACCCAGGAAAGCTACGAAAAGCAGCTTGAGCAGCTTGGTCTGATGAACGATCAAGCCTTCACCTGCGCCTGCTACTTTGATGAGGTGGGCAACACGCCTAAGAAGGGGGACATCCTTTCCTGGGCCGAAAGCTCCGCTGTGGTCTACGCGAACTCTGTCCTGGGTGCCCGGTGCAACCGCAACTCCGGCATCATGGATGTTATGGGTTCCATCGCCGGCTGCGTGCCCAATTTCGGTCTGCTGACCGACGAAGGTCGCAAGGCCACCTGGATCGTCAAAGTCGAATGCAAGGAAAAACCCGAAGCGCAGCTTTTGGGCAGCGCCATCGGCATGAAGGTCATGGAGGATGTGCCCTACGTCATGGGTATGGAAAAGTGGCTGGGAACTGAACTGAACGATGAGAATAAGGCTTATCTGAAGGACTTTGGCGCAGCCACCGCATCCAACGGTGCTGTAGGCTTGTATCATATCGCAAACCTGACCCCCGAGGCTAAGGAACAGGATGAGGCGCTCATTGCAGAAGGTGCACAGGTCTATGTTATTGACGATGCTGAGCTGAAGCGGGTTCAGGACAACTACCCTGTCATGTGGAAGAATCCCGCCGCAAAGCCAAAGCTCTGCTTCGTGGGCTGCCCCCACCTGAGTATGGAGCAGCTGATTCGCTGGACGGAGGATGTGGAAAAGGGTTTGAAGGAAAGCGGCAACAAAAAGGTGCTGGTTCCAACGGTCTTCACCACCGCCCCCGCCGTGAAGGAAGCTTTTGAAAAGACGGAATACGCCGCCCGGCTGAAAGCAACCGGCGTTGTCTTAAGCTATATCTGCCCGCTGATGTACATGAACAATCCTCTGTGTAAAGCTATGCCTGTTATGACCTGCTCCAACAAGCTGCGTACATACACCACAGCTCGTTTCTATACAGAAGATGAAATTCTGACCAAGATCACGAAGGGAGTGTAAGCAATGAAAGAATTTATTGGACGCGTTGTTACACCCGGTGTGGTTACTGCTCCTGCTGTGGTCTCTCACGGCGGCTTAAATACCCTGGCATCCTTCCAGGGTGCCCTGCAGTTCGGTGACAAAAAGGCAACCTGCGGCGACCAGAACAATCCCGACCTATACAACAAGCAACTGGCCGGTAAGGCTTTGTGCTTGCCCCAAACCATCGGCTCTACCACCGGCGGTCTGGTTCTCTACTGTGCCTGTGCAATGGAGCGTCAGCCTGCATGTATGCTTTTTTCCAAACCCATTGACTCCCTGGCAGCCGCCGGTGCGATTCTCGCCTCCGTCTGGCTGGAGGGCGGCAATATGCCCGTTGTGGATTCTTTGGGCGACGAATTCCTGAACTATGTCAAGGACGGAATGAGCATCACCGTCAAAGATGGCGGCGTTGTCTGTGTGGAGTAATTGATCCTAATACGAAAACCCGACACATATCAATCCAATTAAAAATGCAAGCTGTAGAGAATTTCTGCAGCTTGCATTTTGCTATATATGTGTGATCTTCTTTGTCAATTATTCATGTGGTAAAGCTTAGCGGTTTCTTGATTGCGATATAGCCGATCAAAGTGCCATCTACATCCCGCAGAGCGACCATATAAACATCCTTGTTTTCCTTGTCGTTCCGGGAGGTGTATACGATGTTGTTATCCGTACTTTTTGCAAACCAGGCAAGTACACGATCGATCTTTTTATCAGAGGCAGCACTGTGACAATTCTTTAGACTTTTTCCGGTGAGATTCTGATGATACCGCGCAATAGACGCAGGATTCATATAAATGGAGGAACTGATGCTTGAGGCATTTGAAGGAGCAACTATACTTCCTCAAAATCAAATGAGTATAACGCAGATCCAAAGTGAGCAGCTTTTTTGCGAGAAATATAAAACTTCCGGACGCTGGGTTTGCAGCGATTCGGTAGTTGCGACAATGTTTTATTACGCGGGAGAACAGTATATCCTGCCCTTCCGGGCGATCTTTGATGAAAAGCACTTGCCCTGGCTGAAGGAAGCGGCAGCTTTGCAGATGGAAGCAAAGATCGATGATATCCGGTTCTCCCAGACTGAA
>JAFSDV010000015.1 GCA_017436035.1 Oscillospiraceae bacterium
GCCTGTTGCGGTGCCCGAAAAAATCTGCGGGCTTACGCTGGTCCTTGATTTTTTCGACCGCTGCCACTCGCTCGCCTCCTTCCTCCCGCCACTGGCGGCAGTCGGCTCGCTCCCCCGGGAAGATAGGTAACGCGAAAACAAGAAGCTCCACTACTTTGGTAGTGGAGTTTTTTGCATATATGTGTATGTGCTTCTTGCGGAAGAACAGACAAACATGTATGCAGGGCGGCACAATGACTGCCGCCCTGGTATTTCTCTGTTATTAATATACTGTATTCACGGGGTTTCCTTTTAGATAGCCACGGATGCTTTTTGCGGTACAGTCGATAATCCGCTGG
Organism: Oscillospiraceae bacterium; assembly: GCA_017436035.1. Classification (GTDB taxonomy): domain Bacteria; phylum Bacillota; class Clostridia; order Oscillospirales; family Oscillospiraceae; genus Faecousia. Next base: position 339 of record JAFSDV010000015.1, read on the forward strand.
CGGCTTTCGACAGGTGCCCAAGCCATATGGGGCGTTAGAATCGTATTTGGTGTGTTAAGTAACGGGTTTGAGGGTGAGATAGGTTCAACAGATACCACATCTGCGGCATAACCGCTTATTTTTCCTGTTGCTAATGCAAGAGCCAGGGCTTCTTCGTCAATGAGACCGCCACGGGCTGTATTCAGGAGCATTGCGCCAGCTTTCATTTTGCCGATAGATTGCCTGTTGATCAGCTTGTCTGTTTCCGGCGTCATAGGACAGTGGAGCGAAATGATATCCGATTGTTTAAGCAGTTCATCAAGAGAGACATAGCGTGCGATCGATTTACCGCTTTCGCTGATACTGCGGTTGTATGCCAAAACGTTCATTCCGAAAGCGTTCGCGATTTTACCTACAGCTTGACCGATTCTGCCAAAGCCAATAATACCTATGGTTTTACCCACCAGCTCTGTTTGCTTTGTGTACCAAAAGCAAAAATCCGGACAGCGGCTCCAATCACCGCGATGGACAGCTTGAGAATGGACGCCGGCTTGGTGACACAGCTCCAGAAGCAGGGCAAATGTAAATTGTGCAACAGCGTTTGTTCCGTAAGCCGGTACATTGCACACTACAACACCCCGCTCTTTTGCAGCACAACAGTCTACCACATTGTAGCCGGTGGCAAGTACACAGATCAGACGAACTGAGGGGCAGGCATCTAAAAGTTCTGCGGTGACGGGCGTTTTGTTAATCAGGACGATTTCTGCATCGCCGATTCTTGCAGCGGCTTCTTCAGGCGCAGTGCGGTCGTACACGGTAATCTCACCAAATTCATTGAGTACTTCCCAAGAAAGATCACCGGGATTTACAGCGTGACCTTCCAGAATTACGATTTTCATTGAATTGCTCCTTTCGGCTTGCAAAGTGTCAAAAAGTCTGCTAGGATATGAAAAACGGGGGTGCAATATGGAACTGATATATCAGGATCGGGATGTGATCGTCTGCGTAAAACCACCCAGAGTACTGTCTACCGATGAACCCGGCGGTGTTCCGGAGCTTGTGCGGCAGGAATTGGGAGATCCCAACGCAAATTTGCGAACGGTTCATCGGCTGGATCGGGTCGTTTCCGGCTTAATGGTTTTGGCAAGGCGTGCAAATGCAGCAGCAGAGCTGTCCAAACAGATTCGGACAGGCGTATTTGAAAAGGAATATTTGGCAATCCTGCACGGTACGCCGGAGGCGGATGCGGGCACACTTCGTGATCTGCTCATACGGGATAAACAGGAACGAAAAACCTACATTGCAGCAGAACCGGGGAAGGATGTGCAGGAAGCTGTTTTGCATTATCAGCTTTTGAACGCAAATGAAGAGTTAAGCCGTGTGCGCATTGAATTGGTAACCGGCAGAACCCATCAGATCCGAGCGCAGTTTTCCGGCAGGGGTATGCCCCTGGTCGGTGACCGGAAGTATGGCTTGACGGAGGATCACTGCGAAATTGCTCTGTGGTCCTATCGGCTGGCGTTTAAGCATCCGTATACCGGCAAGAGAATGGAATTTGTTTTAGAGCCGCCCCAGGTCTATCCATGGACGGTCTGCTGAAGCATTGCCCGAAGAGCCTGTGCAAACAATTCGTTTTGAGCAGAAGTCCGTTTGGTCGGTCCTTTCGTGCGTCCGCCGGCAGCGCGAAAACAGCGGGCAGCGTGACGCTGTTCTAAAAGCCCGGAAATGTTGGACTGGGTATATTCCCAGCCGTCCTGATGCAGGACTCTGGCGCGCTTGGCCAGGCACATAGCTGCCAAACCGTAATCCTGCGTGATGACGATATCACCTGGACTGACTCGGTTTACAAGAGCGAAATCCACGCTGTCAGCGCCTTTGTCGAAGATCAGTGTGTTTGCTCCGTTTCGGTGTATGGTGTGTGCAGTGTCACACAGCAGAATACACAGCACTTGAAATTCACGGCATAAGCTGACCGCAATGTCCACAACCGGACAGGCATCAGCGTCGATCAAAACATTCATAGCCACACCTCTTTGCTATTGTAGCATACCCTTTAGAAAAAGCAAAGGCTGAAAGGAGCTTGTGTATGGCAAATTTTGATTTTTTCCAGAACCGGCAGTGCGAATACTTTCCTTGTCATCCGGGAGCAGATCCGAATGGATTTAGCTGCCTGTTCTGCTACTGTCCGCTTTATGTGTTGGCAGATCGGTGCGGAGGTAACTTTGTGTATACAGAAGAGGGAATCAAGGACTGCAGCAAATGTATGAAACCCCACCGGCGGGAATGTTATCAGGATATTATAGAAAAGACTGCTCAGGTTTTGGAGCTGGCAAAAAAGAAGGGGGAAGAGCCGCAAAAGCCTTGATTTTTTTCTTGGTTGCTGATATAATAACGCCGTTCATTTGGAGAGGTATCGAAGTGGTCATAACGGGGCTGACTCGAAATCAGTTTGGGAGCAATCTCACGCGGGTTCGAATCCCGCCCTCTCCGCCATAAAAAGTCTCTTTTGTCTTTCAGACAAAGGAGACTTTTTTGATCTAAATTCTTATGGGACGGGGGATGTATCATCGGTATGATCTATTATTGAAAAGGCTAAAAAGTTGTGATACTATAATTGCAGGAAGAAGGTTATTTGAACTTTTGCGATCATTACAGGAGGTGCAGTGGATATGAAAAGGAAAGGCTGGATCATTTTGCTGTCTGTGGCTGTATTGTTTGCGGTGCTGTTTGTGCCTGTTGTGTATAAATATAGAGATGGGGGCACAAGGGTATATGCTGCTGTGACTTACAAGGTGATAGATTGGAACAGAGTGATGGATGACGGAGTTTATGAAAAAACAAGGGTCTATTTCTTTCCGGACAATCTGCGTTCTATAGACGAACTGTGGGAACAGGAACAGAAACAGATCCACCATCGGTTTCGGGGTACCGTTCTGGATGTGAAAGGAAAAACGGTTTTAGTAGAACCCTTAGAAGGTGAGACGGAGCGAAACAGCTGTGACTGCATTGCTTTTGTGACAGACCGGCTGGAGGATATCGGAGTCAAAATCGGGGATGTGGTACAGGTCACTTATACCGGCTACCTCTATGAAACCTATCCTGCATCGATCGATGTGGTGGATTGGGAAATTTCTTACGATTTGCGTCATTTGGAGTATACAGAACTGAAAAAGTAAAGGTTGTGCCGGTAGTTGCTGAAGAAGCTGCCGGCATAGCTTTTTGAAGGGAGCTGGCATTGTTTTATAAAAGAAAAGTGGGGGTTGTTTTATTGCCAGATTGAGGTATAATGATACCATAATTTATGGAAACGAGGCGTATTTCTATGACATACCCTAAAATTTTGACTGTTCAGGATATTTCCTGTGTGGGTCAGTGTTCGTTGACGGTGGCTTTGCCGGTGATTTCTGCCTGTGGCGTGGAAACCTGTGTGCTTCCCTCTGCGGTATTGTCTACCCATACTGCCGGCTTTAGCGGCTATACCTTCCGGGATCTGACGGAGGATATGCCCGCGATCAAGGAGCATTGGAAGAAGGAACAGATTGCGTTCAATGCCATCTATACCGGTTATTTGGGCAGCACCCGGCAGATCGATTATGTAGCAGATCTGTTTGCAGAGGTGGGAACGGATACCTGTCTGAAGATCGTTGACCCTGCTATGGCAGATAACGGAAAGCTGTATGTAGGCTTTGACGCTGCTTTTGTGGAGGCAATGAAAGGTCTGTGCGGAAAGGCGGATTATGTTATTCCCAATTTGACTGAGGCATGCTTCCTGACCGATACACAGCACAAAACAGAATATGACCGTGCCTATATTGATCAGATTTTGGAAAAGCTCACTGCCTTGGGCTGTAAGAATGTGATATTTACCGGCATTTCCTATGCCCCCGGCAGAACGGGTGTGGTGGTATTTGAGCAAGGCGTTTATTCTTATTATGAGCACGAGAAGCTGGACAACAGCTGCCACGGAACAGGGGATATTTACGCCTCCGCTTTTGTGGGCGCGCTGATGCGTGGAAAGACCGCTTATGATGCCGCCCGGATTGCTGCGGAATTTGTTCTTGCCTGTATGCGGGAAACAGCGCGGGAGGAAAACCACTGGTACGGCGCAAAATTTGAGCCGGTGCTGGGTAAGCTGATTCAGGCACTGGAATAAGGGGGGATACCCATGGATCAGCACCGGATGATCCGCAAAACAAAGCTGTTTTTGTTTGATCAGGACGGGACGCTCTACTTGGGCGATCGGCTGTACGACTTTACGATCCCAATGCTGGAACAAATCAGGAACACCGGCAGACGCTATATGTTCATGACCAACAATTCTTCCAAAAGCGTAACAGATTATATCCGCAAGCTTGAAAAAATGGGGATCAATGCAGCGCGGGAGGATTTTATCACATCCTCTCAGGCAACGGCGTATTATTTGAAAAAGCATTATCCGGGAAAGACCTTGTATGTGTGCGGCACCCGGTCGCTGATCGAGGAGCTGGAAACAGAGGGCTTTCAGACTACCACCGATTTGGAGCAGACGGAATGTGTTGTTATGGGCTTTGACACAGAATTGACATTTCGGAAGCTGGAGGATGTGTGCAAGCTTTTGCTGACCCGTAAGGATCTGCCTTATATTGCCACCAATCCGGATTTGGTATGCCCTACGGAATATGGGAGCGTGCCGGATTGCGGAAGTGTGTGCGAAATGATTTTTAACGCCACAGGGCGGCGTCCGATCGTGATCGGCAAGCCTAGCGCACTGATGCCGGAGCTTGCAATGGAACGCACAGGCTTTTCGAAAGAGGAGACAGCGGTGGTAGGAGACCGGATCTATACAGATATCAAATCGGGTCTGAATGCGGGCATTACCGGAATTTTGGTTATGAGTGGAGAGACAACGCCCCAGATTTTAGAAGCATCAGAGGATCAGCCTCATTTGGTTCTTGCGGATTGCGGAGAGATCCTGAAGGCATTGGAACAGGAAGTCATGTGAAGAAAAACTTGACAAATACAGTGCCGTATGGTACAATTTTTTAAACCGTTGAGAAAGAGTGAGTAAGCTTTTTAGGTTTCTTTCAGAGAGCCGCGGACGGTGGGAGCGCGGCAGAAAACAGAAAGCTGAATGGACTTTCGAGGGCAATCGGAACAGGGGAGACCCTTAGTATGTGCGACGGAGCAGGACTCTCCGTAATCAAAGGCCGGCATGTGTCAGCATGCAGTGAGTGGACGTGGATCACACGTCAAGCCGGGTGGCACCGCAGGAATTTTCGTCCTGTCCCAGCTGATCAACTGGGACAGGATTTTTACGTATTACCCGCCTGTCCCGATGCCTGAAATTCGGAAAGGAGAAAACCAACATGGCTGAAAAGAAGATCCCCTACAAAATTTACCTGGAAGAGAGCGAGATGCCCAAAGCATGGTATAACCTGCGGGCGGATATGATCAATAAGCCTGCCCCGTTGCTGAATCCGAAAACACTGGAACCCATGACCGCGGAGGATCTGGCAGGTGTTTTCTGCGATGAGCTGATCAAGCAGGAGCTGGATGATACCACGGCATATGTGGAAATTCCGGAGGAAATTCAGAGTTTTTATAAGATGTACCGCCCCGCACCGTTGGTCCGGGCTTACTGTTTGGAAGAAAAGCTGCAGACACCTGCTAAGATCTACTATAAATTTGAGGGCAACAACACCAGCGGAAGCCACAAGCTCAACTCCGCTATCGCACAGGCGTATTATGCCAAGCAGCAGGGCTTGAAGGGCGTGACAACAGAGACCGGTGCAGGTCAGTGGGGCACAGCGTTGTCGATGGCCTGTTCCTATTTGGGTCTGGACTGCAAGGTATATATGGTCAAGGTGTCTTATGAGCAGAAGCCCTTCCGCCGGGAAGTGATGCGTACTTACGGCGCATCAGTCACACCTTCTCCTTCTATGGAAACCGAAGTGGGCAGAAAGATCCTGGAAGCGCATCCCGGAACAGGCGGCAGCCTGGGCTGCGCCATTTCTGAAGCAGTGGAAAAGGCGACCAAGACAGAGGGCTACCGCTATGTATTGGGCAGTGTGCTCAATCAGGTGATGCTGCACCAGTCTGTGATCGGATTGGAAACGATGGCAGCGATGGAAAAGTATGATATTAAGCCGGATATTATCATCGGCTGCGCCGGCGGCGGCTCCAACCTGGGCGGCCTGATCGCGCCGTTCATGGGCAAGAAGATCAAGGGCGAGCTGGATTGCCGCTTTATTGCGGTTGAACCCCAGTCCTGCCCCAGCCTGACCAGAGGCAAATACGCCTACGACTACTGCGATACCGGTATGGTTTGCCCCCTGTCCAAGATGTATACGCTGGGAAGCGGCTTCATGCCCGCAGCAAATCACGCAGGCGGTCTGCGGTATCACGGTATGAGCTCCACCCTTTCCCAGCTTTATGATGACGGACTGATGGAGGCGGTTTCTGTGCCGCAGACTGCGGTGTTTGAGGCGGCGGAGGCCTTTGCCCGGGTAGAGGGCATCCTGCCCGCACCGGAAAGCTCCCACGCGATCAAGGTAGCGATCGATGAGGCACTTAAGTGCAAGGAGACCGGCGAGGAGAAGACCATTGTATTCGGCCTGACCGGAACCGGCTACTTTGATATGATGTCCTATGAGAAATTCCACGACGGCAAGATGACCGACTATGTTCCCACAGATGCGGAGCTGGAAGCCAGCTTTGCCAAGCTGCCCAAAGTGGAAAAATAATAGAAACCTTTTATTTATGATAATGGGGTCAGGCGCATAGCCTGACCCCAACATTTATTATAGAATCATAAATCCACCGCTTGATCAAGCGGTGAATTTATGCTACGTATTTATTCCTGTTCCCAGTTGTGCCAGATGTTCTGCACATCGTCATCCTCTTCCATGATGTCGATGAGCTTCTCCATCAGCTTAATATGCTCTTCGCTCTCTAGCTTCTGATAGTTCTGGGGAACCATTTCGATCTGGGCAGAGGCAAAGGTGTACTTCTTAGCGGCCATAGCATCGGCAACTGCATTGAAATCATCGGGGGTGGTGTAAATAGTAAAGCAGTCTTCTTCTGCCTCAAAATCATCCGCGCCGCAGTCCATAGCATCCATCATGACGGTATCCTCGTCGTAATCACCGTCCTCGTTGTCGATGACCAAAACACCCTTTTTGTCGAAGCTCCAGGACACGCAGCCGGCAGCACCCAAATTGCCGCCGAATTTATCAAAGTGGTGGCGCATAGAGCCTGCGGTACGGTTGCGGTTGTCGGTCATAGTCTCCACAATCACAGCAACACCGCCGGGGCCGTAGCCTTCGTAGGTAATGGATTCATAGCTGTCACCGCTGCCAGCGCCGGCAGCCTTTTCGAGGCAGCGTTTAATGTTGTCATTGGGCATATTGGCAGCCTTGGCCTTGGTGATAACGGTGGCAAGGCGGGAGTTGTTGGCAGGGTCGGTAATGCCGCCGCCTTCCTTTACAGCAACGATCAGTTCTTTGGCTATTTTGGTAAAAGCCGCTGCACGCTTTGCGTCCTGTGCGCCCTTGGTTTTTTGAATATTATGCCACTTGGAATGTCCGGACATGAAAATCTTCCCTTCTTTTGCAAAACTGCAATATATTTTAGCACATGGTCTGCATGAAAATCAACACATCAGACGAAGAATTTTGCACAATCGGTATGTTTTTGTGATAGAATCACCTGAATATCCGGGAAATTGGTCTGCAATGCTGCTGCCAATACAGGACACACGGGGTTTTCTGTATAAAAATGCCCCGCGTCAATCAGATTAATGCCCGCTTCCTGGGCTTCCCAAAACTGGTTGTATTTTACGTCTGCGGTAACAAAGGTGTCGCACCCGGCACGGATGACCTGCGCCAGCTCCCCGGCACAGGAACCGCCGCCTACTGCGACCCGGTGAACCGGACGGTCGGCATCTGCATAACGCAGCCCGGGACAACCAAGGGCGGTTTTTACATGAGAAAGAAAAGTCTCCAAGGGCTGTGCTTCCGCAACGCCCTGTCGCAGCAGCCCCCAAGGCTGACCTTGTGGGTCTATACCCACGGGATCGAGCACCTGAACATCGGTTAAGCCAAGAACCTGTGCCAAAATATCGTTTACACCGCCGGGGGCGCAGTCTAAGTTGGTATGGGCGTTGACAGCACTGATGTCATGGGATGCAAGGAACAAAACAGCCCGGCCGGCTCCGGTTTCGTCGGTGACTGATTGAAGTCCGCCAAAGATCAGGGGATGATGGGTCACAATCAGATCGGCACCGATTGCAAATGCTTCCCGACAAACCGACTCAAAGGGGTCCAGCGCAACCAAAATTTTATGAACCTGCTGATCGGCTTTTCCGCAAAGCAGACCAATGTTATCCCACTCCATTTTCATAGAGCTTGGCGCAAGTGTTTCTATATATGAAAGAACATCCTTAACGGTGATCATCATCGTTCCTCCTTAAGCCACGCAAGATCAGGATCGTGTTTCAGCTCCTCAAGCTCCTGTAAAGCCTTAACAATTACAGGGTCAGCGGTCGGGCCGCGACCGTTGATGATTTTAATAAGCCCGTTTTTGACCCAACGGTAGTATTCCAAACCTTCTTGGGAGGGATTTTCTTGGATGGCGGGCGGGAAGTAGCATTCGCCGCAGGTCAGGGGAAATCCGGGCTTCCAATGAACCTCCATAACGGTATAAAGAAATTTTCCGTCACGAATGACCAGCTCCTTGTAAATATACCAGCCCTTTTCCGAAAGGTATTGCCGCAGCATAGGGGTTTTGCTCTGACACTGCAGAATCAGTCCATACCGGCTGTCTTTCAGCCACGGCGCAGCATCCAAAATGGAAATCATCGTGTCCGCACCCATTCCGGCACAAACCGCTACATCAAAGTCCCGGGGGATGTTGCGAAAGCCATCTGACAGATAAAAGGTCATTTGTTCCCGCACACCAAATTTTTCTGCGTTGCGAATGGCACTTTGCAGCGGCCCTTCGTTTACATCGGCAGCGATCACCGAGGACGCGATCTTGTTTTTCAGCAGGTAAATTCCCAAATATCCGTGATCGCAGCCAATGTCAGCGACCCGGGCGTTGGGCTGTATAAAGCCGCAGCAGGCCAGCAGCCGCGGGGAAACAGACAGGTTCATAGAGGATCCTCCGTAGAAAATCACGGGGACGGAAAACCCGCCCCCGCTGAAAAAGCTGTATTATGCCTGCTTGGAGGCCTGATCTGCTTCGTAAGCTTCCAGGAAACGGTTGAGCTGCGCCAGGAAAGGCTCGCAGTCTACGCCGTGCACCGCGCAAGCTTCCTCAACTGTTTCACCTCTGGAGGAGGGGCAGCCAAGGCAGTGCATACCGATGGCGAAAAACAGCGGTGCTGCCTGAGGTGCGATATCCAAAACATCACCGATAATGGTATCTTTTTCAATTTTAACAGCCATAATAATGACCTCCTGTTACAATTCTCAACATATTATAACCTTAGTGTGTGAAAAAAACAAGAGGCAATCTGCAATAAGTTATACGGCGAGGAAAATATTTGTTTTTTTCGAAAAAAACCCTTGCTTTTTGAAAACAGGTGTGCTATTATATGCAGGCACGTTAAGTAGCGCGTGTATGCGCCGATAGCTCAGTTGGATAGAGTGACTGACTACGAATCAGTAGGTCGGGGGTTCGAGTCCCTTTCGGCGTACCATTAAAAGGATTATCCCATCCGGGATAATCCTTTTAATTTTTATGTAAGGAAGGGACTCGAAAGATTAAATGCAACGCGGATGAGCGTTGCCGCCGCCAGCTCGATGGCGGCGAACCTTTATCTGCTCCCGCTGGGAGCAGATGCAAACGAGTCCCTTTCGGCGTACCAAGGAAAATCCTGTCACGTAAGTGACGGGATTCTTCTTGTATTATTCACTATTCAATATTCATCATTCATTATTCATTTGACAGTGACAGGATTTTCAATGAATAATGAATATTGAAATCGCTCCGCTGATGAATAATAAATAATTGCTTTTCTAGATGACAACCAGCCTTTTTTGTGTTACTCTAAAACAAAAGGAGGTGCACAGATGGACAGAAATGATGTTTTTGCAAGGCTTCCGGAAGTGCTGCTTCCTTGGTATGAGGAGCATAAGCGGGAGCTGCCCTGGCGCACAGACCGGGAGCCGTATCATATTTGGCTGTCGGAGATCATGCTGCAGCAGACCCGGGTAGAGGCGGTCAAGGGCTATTATGCCCGCTTTTTGAAGGCTTTGCCCACTGTCGCACAGCTTGCGGAAGCGGAGGAGGATCTGCTGTATAAGCTGTGGGAGGGGCTGGGCTATTATAACCGGGTGCGAAATCTGAAAAAGGCAGCCCGGATCGTGATGGAACAGTACGGCGGTGAATTTCCCCGGGATTATGCTTCAGTGCTGGCACTGCCCGGAATAGGGCCGTATACCGCCGGGGCAATCTGCTCCATTGCCTTTGAACAGGCTGAGCCTGCGGTAGACGGCAACGTACTGCGTGTGATTTCCCGGCTGACGGACGACCATACGCCTGTTGATCTGCCTGCCTATAAAAAACAGGTTTGGGATAGCCTGCGGAGGATTTATCCCCGGCGTGCGGGAGATTTCACCCAGGCGTTGATGGAGCTGGGCGCGACAGTTTGCGGTCCTGATAAGAAGCCGGACTGCAAGGTGTGTCCCTGCAGGGACTTTTGTGCAGGATATGGGAACGGTACGGCTGACAGTCTTCCTGTTAAACTGCCGAAGAGCAAACGGCGGAAAGAGGACAAGACGGTGCTGATCTTTAGCTGCGACGGTCGGTATGCTCTTGAAAAGCGGCAGGAAAAGGGCTTGCTTGCAGGGCTTTGGCAGCTTCCTAATCTGCCGGGGAAGCCGGATCTGCAGGATGTGCTGGGATCAGTGGAGCAGATGGGGCTGAAAACAAAGGATGTTTTGCGTGTAACCCAGCGGCAGCATATATTTACCCATGTTCAGTGGGATATGCAGGGCGTGTATATAGAGGTGGCTGAACCGGCAGGCGGATTTTTATGGTATACCCTGGCGCAGATCCGGGAGCATACCGCGCTGCCTACGGCATTTCGTCAATTTTTGGAGGAGCTTACAGATGTTTGATTTTCATATGCACAGTGTCATTTCTTTTGACGGCAAGGACCTGCCTGATGCGATGCTGCGCGCGGCGGAGGAGCGGGGACTAAAGGAAATCTGCTTTACAGACCATTTGGATTATGACCCGCTGGCGACGGAGCAGACGATGGTGTTCAGCACAGAGGACTATAACGCGGCGTATGACGCGCTGGACAGTACTGTTTTGAAGCTGCGCCGGGGAATGGAATTTGGAATGACACCGGATAACGCGGAGCAATTTAAGCAGGATCTGAAGCGCAGACCCTTTGATTTTGTGCTGGGTTCTGTCCACTTTGCGGAGAATTTGGACGTTTATTTGAAACCTTACTGGCTGGGAAAGACTGTGTTTCAGGGAGAACGCCGTTATTTAGAGGAAACACTGGCCTGTGTCAAGGCGCACGATGGCTTTGACGTACTGGGGCATCTGACCTATATCGCCAAGGCGTGGGAGAACCCTGTCCACCGACCGGTGGCGTACGATGATCACCGGGAGCTGCTGGACGAGATTTTGAAGGAACTGGTCCGTAAGGGCAAAGGACTGGAGGTCAATACCAGTGACATAGACCGCTGCGGCGCGTTTCTTCCTCACAAAGAATACCTGTGCCGGTTCAAGGAGCTGGGAGGCGAGATCGTGACAGTCGGCTCGGATGCCCACGGGAGCGATCGGGTAGGGCAGTACTGCGGGGAAGCCTGTCGATTACTGAAGGAGCTGTTCGGATATGTCTGTACTTTTGAGGAACGGAAGCCGATTTTTCACAAGCTGTGAGCCTGCTGCAGAAAAGTGCATAAAAAAGAAAAATAATGTTTGACAAATGACATAAATACCGATATAATAGCTAAGCACGACTGCGAGGAGGGGGATACTATGCAGCTTGGACTGTCGAATATTATTGGCTGTCCCGGCGAAAGTATTGACTTTTCCGTCAGCGTGGATCTGAGCGATCTTCGATATGGGACAAGCTATCCGGTAAGCGAGCCGGTGGTGGCTGAAGGCACTGTGCGCAATACTGCCGGTGTGTTGGTCATGACCGGGTGGGTAAGGACTTGTCTGCACGGCGTTTGTGACCGCTGCGCGTCCGATTTTACCCGGGAAGTAGAGATTCCAATCAACGTTGTGTTGGTGGAGGAGCTTTCCAACGAAGACAGCGAGGATGAATGGGTGTTCCCTCTGGAAGGTGATTGCGCCGATTTGGAAGAGATCGTTCGTACAGTGCTTGTACTGAATATGGATTCCAAGCTGCTGTGCAAGCCGGACTGCAAGGGTATCTGCTGCCGCTGCGGCAAGAACCTGAATGACGGTCCGTGCGAATGCCGGAAAGAGCCCGATCCCCGTTTTGCTGCTTTACGGCAGCTTCTGAATCAGTAAGTATTAAAGAAATGCTGTTAAAGCAGATTGACCAAGGAGGTGTCATCCATGGCTGTACCGAAGTGTAAAGTGTCTAAGGCCCGCCGCGATCAGCGCCGTGGTTCCAACTGGAAGCTGTCTGCTCCCAGTGTAGCGGTTTGCTCCAAGTGTGGTGAGCCTGTCATGCCTCACAGAGCATGCAAGGCTTGCGGCAACTACAACGGCCGTCAGGTTCTGGCTGCCAAGGCTGACTAAGGCAGGAAAAACAGGAGGAAGGCAATCGCCTTCCTCTTTTTCCGTTTTGGCGGCAGATTGTCGGTAGTTTTTTTGCTCAATCATCAATTTTGAAGGGGCAGGTTCTTGATTTACGGATGAACCTGTGCGATAATTATATAATAATGTATACTAAGGAAGGGAGTGAGCCCTATGGCAAAACCTTTGGTAGCGATCGTGGGACGGCCCAATGTGGGCAAGTCCATGCTGTTTAATAAGCTCACCGGACACAGAACCTCCATCGTGGAGGATACGCCCGGTGTTACCAGAGACCGGATCTACGGCGACTGTGAATGGTGCGGCAGGACGTTTTCTTTGGTGGACACCGGCGGCATTGAACCAAACACGGATAGTGATATGCTGAAATTTATGCGCCGGCAGGCACAGATCGGCATTGAGCTGGCAGATTGTATTGTGATGGTGGCGGATGTACGCTCCGGCGTAACTGCGGCAGATGAGGATGTAGCAGCGATGCTGCGCAAATCCGGCAAACCTGTTGCCCTTGCGGTGAATAAATGCGATTCTGTCGGTCCTGTAAATCCCGATGTGTATGAATTTTACGGACTGGGAATTGGCGACCTGTTTGAAGTTTCCGCGATCCACGGCCACGGCACCGGAGATCTGCTGGACTGGTGTTTGGAGCAGTTTCCGGAGGAGCAGGAGGAAGATGAAGAGAGCGACGTTGTCAAGGTGGCGATCGTGGGTAAGCCCAATGTGGGAAAGTCCAGCCTTCTGAACCGGATCTTGGGCGAGGAACGGGTGATCGTTTCCGACGTGGCAGGCACGACCCGGGACGCTATTGACTCGGCGTTTGAAAATGAAACGGGAAAATACTGCTTTATCGACACTGCCGGAATGCGCCGTAAGAGCAAGGTGGATGACGCTATCGAGAAGTATTCCAATATGCGCACCATTAACGCTATCGAGCGGTCCGACGTGTGCCTGATCCTGATCGACGCCAACGAGGGCGTGACTGAGCAGGATACCAAGATCGCAGGTCTTGTGCACGAGGCGGGCAAGGCGGCGATCATTGTGGTCAACAAGTGGGACGCGGTGGAGGATAAGGAAACCAACACTATGCGGGATAAGGAGATCGGCGTGCGGCAGGGTCTGAGCTATATGACCTACGCGCCGGTGGTCTTTCTGTCCGCCCTCACCGGCTCTCGGGTGGATAAGCTGTTTCAGGTGATCCAGGATGTAAACCGGCAGAATACCAGCCGTATCACCACCGGCCAGCTCAACAGCGTCCTTGCCGATGCCACTGCCCGGGTACAGCCGCCCAGTGATAAGGGCCGCCGTTTGAAGATCTACTATATGACCCAGGCAGGCACAAAGCCGCCCCATTTTGTGATCTTCTGCAACGATGCCCGGCTGTTCCATTTTTCCTATCAGCGGTATCTGGAAAATCAGATCCGGGAAGTGTTCGGCCTGCAGGGAACACCTGTTCGAATTACCATCCGCCAAAAGGGCGACAAGGAGGAGTAACCATGTGGCTTTCCGTGCTGACAGCGGTGCTGGCAGGCTATATGCTGGGGAATCTGAACGGCGCAGTGTGTATATCCGCGCTGATGAAGGATGATGTACGCAGTCATGGCAGCGGTAACGCGGGACTGACCAATTTTATAAGAAGCTACGGTGCGGGACAGGCACTGCTTGTGATCCTGATCGATGCGGGCAAGGCGGTTTTGTCCTGCGTGATCGGCGGTCTGCTGCTGCGGCAGGAGCTGGGCTTTACTGCGGGTGCGTCTATTGGCGGCGCGGCGGTGATCCTGGGTCATGCCTATCCGGTGTTTTTGGGCTTTCGGGGCGGAAAGGGCATACTCAGCGGCTTTTTCGTTGCCCTTACGGTAGACTGGCGGATCGCCTTACTGCTCCTGCTGGTCTTTGCAACAGCGTATTTCCTGACCCGCTATGTATCCCTGGGATCGGTGCTGGCGGCTGCTGCATTTGCGGTCTGCTTTGCGGTGCTGCACCGGGATGATCTGACAGTTGCCCTTTGCGGCGTTTTCACCGGCACTCTGGCTGTGTTTATGCACCGGGGAAATATTGCCCGGCTGCTGAAAGGACAGGAACGCAAAACAGATCTGTTCAAAAAGAAATGAAAATTCCTTTAATTTGTACGGGCGGCCGTTGTGCCGCCCGTTGCTGCGTATTATTCTTTAGTTCGGTAAAGAATGGCGTAGGATATTTATAAAATCAGATAACGACCTATGATATTATACCGCTAGAGAGTAGCTCTGTGCAGAAAAGCAAACCGGCAGTGGTAAAATTTAGTAAAAGTGTCGTCGTGTGGATCTTTTGCTGACGGAACTCTCAGCGAATACTTATATTCAAATGGAGGTAAACAACATGAAAAGAAGCAGAAAATCACTTGTAGCGTTGCTGCTGGTGCTCTGCATGGCGATGTCATTCGTCGTACCCGCAACCTTCGCTGCCACAGAAAAGATCGTTTTTGATTTTGGTAATCCAGATGCGACTGGTCAGTATACAGTCACAGCAGCCACCAAGCCTGCAAGCCCGATCCTGCTGAGAGGTAACGCAACAGGAGCGAATGCACCTACCAATGATGCGTACCTGCTGAACTGCAACAGCGGTCGCGGATTTGAGATTGGTAATTCTATCATAACATTCCGTGCAAATGCAACCAAGTACTGGTCCGCTATTAAGCTCTGTGATATCAAGGCAGGTACTTATGATTTGAGCCTGAGCATGCAGATGAATACCAGTGGCAGTGGTGATTCTATTGTGTATGCTCAATCTAATGTTTATATTATGTCTTATGCAGATTACGCTGCTGCGTTTGCGTCTACAAATATGGCGTCCGTGCTTGAAGTAACAAGTGCTACGCAAAACACCGGCAACGAAGATCTGCGCTTAGCTATTACCGATGCAGGCAAAGAAAATGCATCTTTTTCTATTAAGAGAACTGCGGATAGCGGAGATGGTTCGACAGCACAAAAGTTGAGCATGACTTTTGATAAAGAGGGTATTAATTTCCCTGCTGATGGCGACTATGTCTTGATGTTCAGAACTACTACCAAGGCTGCATTTGCCGCAAGTGGTCTGTCACTGACCCGTGAGGTTGCTGATCCTGCTGTTGCAAAGATCGGCGACACCGCATATCCCACTCTGGCTGCGGCTCTGGAGGCTGCTGCCTCCGGCGACGAGATCAAGCTGGTTGACAACGTTGCTGACGCTGGCAGCTTCACTGTTCCTTCCGGTGTTACTCTGGACCTGAACGGCAAGAACCTGACTGCCGATAATATCAATGTTGCAGGCACACTGAAGGACTCCGCTTCCGCCGGCGTTCTGACTGCCAACATCACCTGCACCAACGGCAATCGCGGCTGGCTGCCTCTGACCAACGGCAGCGGCAAGACGCTGTTTGAGCTCAAGGCTGCATCTCTGGGTGTAGCAGAGAAGACTGAAGATACCGCAAAGTTTGGCTTCAACGTACACTTTGTAAACGCCGCTGCTTATGCCAAGGCTGGCAACACCACCATTAAGGTCCTGATGACTTGGGACGGCGGCAGCGCGAGCGCGACAGCTTCTGAAACCTTCGTTTCCAGCTGGGCATCCACCAACAGCGGCAACGGTAAGGCAATCGGTGTGACTGTGAACGGTTTGACCGGTGTTGCCAACTTTAAGCTGCAGCCTGTCGTGGAAGTCAATGGCGTGACCGTCAATTTGGACGCCATTGCCCTGTCCTGATTAAAGGAGGAGATTGACTATGAAGAAAGTATTTGAGCAGCCCATCGTAAATCTGGAGAGCCTGCAGGCTTCCGAGGCTGTTATGGCTGATGTTACCGATTGGGATTTGTTTGACTGGTCAAGCAGCACCGGTAATTAATTAAAGATCGGGCGCGTTGGATTTCCAACGCGCCTTTTTTATAATCCTACGAGGTTTCGTTTTCTTTCCGGGTGCTCTTTTAGCCACTGTTTCATCTTGATTCGATGGGGTTTGGGGGTAATGCCCAAGTATTTCTTGTAGAGCATCGTCATATAAGCCTGCCCGGAAAAGCCGCAGATGTCTGATATGTAACTGATGGAGTAATCAGTATGCATCAGGTAAGACTGGGCGCGCCGGACTCTTAATTGCTGCAAATAGATGGCGAAGGTACAGCCGACAAAGTGGCGAAAACGCCTATACAGCTCTGTGTGCCCCAGGGAGGACACTCGAGCCAGCACTTCTTCAGGGCATTTTTCCGGATAATGCTGATTAAGATACTGGAGCACGCGCACGATGGGACGCAAATGGCTTTGTATGACCCGCTCTGCCCGCTGATTGCAGCCATCGGGCAGAGCAAACTCCGGCAGAGAGAATAACTGCTCGATCATCCGCAGACTTAACGGGGTGTCGCGCCGGAATTTTTCAGACCCCAGCAGCTGTGTCAGTTCCTCCGCAATGTTCATAGATTGGGTGCTGAGGGTTACAAATAAAGGAACAGAATGACCCAGCGCTTTTTCAAAGGGGGAGAGGAACAAATTGGAGATGGTGTTGATATACGATTCCTCCGGAGTTTCCGAAAATACATCGTACATCAGGCTCAGATGGAAAAGCCTTGGACTTTCAGATTGAGGAATCGAGAAGCAGTGGGATACGCCCGGCGGCACGATCACTCCGGTGCCTCTTTCGCAGCGTATGTCTGTTCCGTTCACCCGATGGATATACCCGCCGTCCAGACAAAGCCAAAACTGGGGGTAATCATGGCTGGAAAGGGGAGAAGTATAGGCGAGGGGATATTGTTCAATAGTGGTCAGGACGGGGCTTTTTTGCGACATAAAGGCATAAAAGGCGCAGCTTAAACGGGACTTTTCATTGCTCCGTTGCTCCTGGTTCATCCAATATCACTCCTGTCTGTATGTTTGAAAGGGGTAAAGTCCTGAGCCGTTACGGATGACAGCTTTTGTCTATGCTTATTATACGAAGAAAATTTGCCGGTGTAAAGAGGAGGGGGGTTAGAAAATTGAAAATTTGAATAAAGCCCAACAATGTATAATGTAGGAGTCGATTCGCCGCCTGCATAGGAAGGGTAGTCAGACAGATAAAATAAAAAACGCCATTGCCTTCTGCAATGGCGTTTTGATGCTGAAATTAAACAGCGCGCTCGACCTTGTTGGAACGGAGGCATCTGGTACAAGCGTACACATGGCACGGAGTACCGTTGACAATGGCCTTGACCCGCTTTACATTGGGCTTCCAGGTTCGATTGGAACGTCTGTGGGAGTGGGAGACCTTAATACCGAAGGTTACGCCCTTGCCACAATAATCACACTTCGCCATTCACTGCACCTCCTATCCGCTATGATGGCTCGAAAGAACTGCGCCCTGTAAGCGCGCTTAGATATGATAGCAGAATTTGTTTCAAAATGCAAGTAGTTTTTTACAATTTTTTTTGTTTTTCAAAATATTATTGATATTCCTGTTGTATGCGGCTATAATGGAGACAAATAGTGCGTGGAAAATGAGGTGACGGGTCAATGTCTGATTTGTATAGTGTTCCCCTGACAACGCTGGTGGATGAATTTAAGCTGGAAGTGGTGTATGCGTCCACGGATTATGAGCGCATTCAGATTATGGTTGAGGATCTGGCGCGTCCGGGGCTGCAGCTGGCGGGCTTCTTTGACCATTTTGAGCCTGCGCGGCTGCAGGTGATGGGCAATGTGGAGGTCTGCTATCTGCAAAAGCTGACGCCGGCAGAGCGGGCGATCACCTTTGACAGACTGCTGTCTTATAAAGTTCCGGCGCTGCTGGTCGCCAGGAATATGGAACCCGATCCCCAGTGTATGGAAATGGCGAGAAAGCACGATGTTACGGTGTTGAAAAGCCATGAAGCCACATCTACCATCGTTTCTGCGATTATTTCTTACCTGAAAGCCGCGTTAGCACCTCGCGTCACCCGCCATGGCGTACTGATGGAGGTTTACGGCGAGGGTCTTTTGCTGCTGGGTGAGAGCGGTATGGGCAAAAGCGAGGCGGCTGTTGAGCTGTTAAAGCGCGGTCACCGCTTGATCGCAGATGATGCGGTGGAGATCCGAAAGGTGTCCAGCAGCTCGCTGGTGGGTACAGCGCCGGCACTGATCCGCAATTATGTGGAATTGCGGGGCATTGGAATTGTGAATGTAGCAAAACTGTTTGGTATGGGCGCTGTCAGAACAGAAAACGAGATCGATCTTGTGATCAATATTGTGCCCTGGAATACCCAAAAGGTCTATGACCGGCTGGGACTGGAGGAGCAGTATACGGAAATTTTGGGGGTAAAGATCCCAATGTATACCATTCCTATTACACCGGGACGGAATTTGGCAGTGATCCTGGAGGTGGCTGCTATGAATAACCGTCAGCGCAAATTGGGCTACAACCCCGCACAGGAATTTACAGAGCAGATTGACCAATACCACCTGCAAAAGCAGAACGAGGAATAATGAAAGAGCTAATCATTGGAGAGAATGATGCCGGACAGCGGCTGGACCGGTTTTTAAGCAAGGCAGTGCCCTTGCTGCCGGCATCCCTGGCGCAGAAATACATCCGCATTAAGCGCATCAAGTGCAACGGCGGACGGGCAGAACGGGATACCCGCCTGAAAGCGGGGGACGTGCTTCAATTATATATCAATGACGAATTTTTTGACATGCCCCGGGAGGATAACGCCTATCTGACGGTTGCTGTTCCGAAGCTGCACATCGTTTATGAGGATGAAAATATCCTGCTGGCGGATAAACGGCCCGGCATCGCGGTGCATCCTCACGACGGCGCGGAGTATGGCAGGACGCTGATTGATCATATTCAGGCGTACCTGTATCAGAAGCGGGAATGGAGTCCCCGAGGGGAACATTCATTTGCTCCGGCACTGTGCAACCGGATCGACCGGAACACCGGCGGAATCGTGATCGCGGCAAAAAATGCCGAGACGCTGCGGATTTTGAATCAAAAGATCAAGGACCGGGAGCTGGATAAGCGGTATTTGGCAGTGGTGGAGGGGACGCCCAAGCCGCCCAAGGGAACGCTGAAAGGCTATCTGTTTAAGGATGCCAAGAAAAACCGGGTGTTCGTAACGGACCGTCCCCAGCCCGGCGCGAAAACCTGTCAGACCAATTATGTGACACTGGCAAGCCGGAACGGTTTGTCGTTGGTAGAGTGCGAGCTGATCACAGGGCGGACCCATCAGATTCGCGCCCAGTTTGCCCACGGGGGACATCCGCTGCTGGGAGACGGGAAGTACGGAAAGCTGGATAAACGGTACGACCGGAATTATCAGGCGTTGTATTCGTACAAGCTGACCTTCCGGTTTACAACTGATGCCGGATGCCTTGCATACCTGAACGGAAAAAGCTTCCAGGTGGATCAGGTAGACTTCGCAGAAGAATACTTCCCCGGATGTTCTTTTTGATGCAGCTTGTGCGGACACACAGTGCGTCCACACAAAAAACAGGGCGATTATAAATGTAGCGGGTGGTCAATGACCGCCCGCTATATTATATGTTGTTGACAATACCCTATAAAACTTCTGTGATTGTGCCGCCGCCGATCACCTGATCACCGTCGTACAGTACAACTGCCTGTCCGGTAGTGATGGCGCGCTGGGGTTCGTCAAATTCAACCCGGACCGTGCCGTTTTCCTCCGGATATACGGTAGCAGGCTGTTCTGTCATCCGGGAGCGGGTCTTTGCGCAGACCCGTATGGGTGCGGTCAGGGTGTCGAAGGGGAAGAAATTCCAGTCATCCGCCCGCAGGACACGGCTGAATAGAGCGTCATTCTCACATACGGTGACGGAGTTTTGCTCCATGTCCTTGCTGTAAACATAAACCGGCGCACCCATTGCCAGTCCCAAGCCCTTGCGCTGTCCCCGGGTGTAGGCAACCGCGCCTTGGTGCGTACCGATCACCTTGCCATCCATATCCAGGAAATTGCCCGGCGCATAAGTTTTATGATTGTAGGCAGTAAGAAAATCCATATATTTTCCGTCCGGAATAAAGCAAATATCCTGACTGTCCCGCTTGCGGGCGTTAAGGAAGCCTTGACCGGCAGCAATATCCCGAACTGCTTCCTTGGTCAGCTCGCCTAAAGGGAAGAGTGTATGGGAAAGCTGCTCCTGACTGAGGGTATAGAGAAAGTAGCTCTGATCCTTTGTCCGGTCTGCAGCCTTGTATAAAAGCCATCGACCGGCGGCCTCATCAAAGCGGATCGAGGCGTAATGACCGGTAGCAATACAGTCACAGCCTAAAAGTCGGGCGCGATCGTACAGCGCCTGAAATTTCAAATGGCGGTTACAGTCAACACAGGGGTTCGGCGTCAGTCCACATTCATAGCAGCGGACAAAGGGGTCGATCACCTGCTCCTTAAAAAGCGCTGTAAAATCAAACACATGAAAATCCATACCAAGGCGGTCGGCAACTGTCCGGGCTTCGTCCGCGTCCGTCTGAGCGCCGGCTTTTTCAATCAGCTTCATGGTTGCGCCGATGCAGTCATAGCCTGCTTCCTGCATCAGATAGGCCGTCACAGAGCTGTCTACTCCGCCGCTCATTGCGATCAGGGCTTTGCCTTTTTGCATATTCGCTCCTCCTTGTGTAAGATGGGCTTATTTTATCACAGCCATACTAAAAATGCAATTAGAAACAGTCAGCGGCGTTATGTTAACATATTATATGGGAAAAATTGTATTTTATAGGACTTAATAGGTGAAAATAGGAACTTTTGGCATAATTTGGAAAGGTAAAACGGTAACAAACGTGTCATTATTCCGAAAAAAGGGTTGCAATGGCTCTGCTGGTCTGTTATAATGAAAATATGTCGGGATTGAAAGGAGAATGCACCTGTGACGAAGAGAATCATCAGCTTGCTGGTGGCCATAATTATGATGTTTGGCGTCATTGCCGCAGGCGCTGTTTCTGCGGCTGCAGAAACAGAACAGGAAGTAACAGCAGGACAGGAAACAGAAAATTCAGAAGGACAAGCTGATCCTCCGGATCAAATAACACAAACAGACGGGTCGACTGAGCAGGAAATACCTGAACAGGAGACACCGGAACAGGAAACACCCGAGCAGGAGGAGACACCCGAGCAGGGAATCTCGGATTCCGCCGTTGCCGAGCAGGTGACAGGCGCCAGCGATTCCTGTATCGAGATGCTGAAGAAGGAAGAGGGCTTCAGCAAAAAGCCCTACTGGGATTACTCTCAGTGGACCGTAGGTTACGGAACCAGATGCCCGGAGGATATGCGGGAGTATTACAGTACTTACGGTATAACAGAGGCAGAAGCGGAAACCCTTTTGCGGAATCATTTGGAACATATATACCGCGATCTGCGAAAGTACATTGAGAAAAACAGTCTGACCTTAAATCAGAACCAATTTGATGCGCTGGTGCTGATCTCTTACAACTGCGGCACCGGCTGGTCCTTTGATGAAGAAGGCACCCTTTATAAGGCTGTGGTGAACGGCGAAACAGGCAATGAGCTGATCCGGGCGTTTGCCCGCTGGTGCAGAGCCGGCGGTGAGGTCAAGACCTTTTTGCTTAGACGGCGGCTCAGCGAAGCAAATGTTTATCTCAACGGTGTTTATTCCCAGAAACCGCCGGATAATTACTGCTATGTGATCTATGATGCCAACGGCGGAGAAGTCAGTCCCTCCAGTCAGGGCTATGATTCCAATCTGACCGCTGTACCCAACACAGAGGCGACCTATGAGGGCTATACTTTTGTGGGCTGGTTTACCCAAGCCAAGGGCGGCGAACAGGTCACAGTGCTGGATGCAAGTACAAAAAATCTGACGCTGTATGCCCACTGGGTAGACGCAGAGGGCAAAGAACCGGAGGGGACAAGCGTTAATGTAACGGTGACCGTTACGGACGACGATGTGAACCTGAGAAAGGGACCGGGAACAAATTATACCATCGTTGGTTCTGCAAATACCGGCGATCAGTTTCGTATTACTGCGGTTGAAAGCGGAACAGGCTACACATGGGGTCAGTTCGAGGGCGGCTGGATCTGCCTGAAATACACCGATTACGATATCGTGATCCAAGGTGGACAGGATACGCCCGAACCCAATGAGCCCGAGCAGAACGAACCGGAACAGAATGAACCGGAGCAGAACGAACCGGAACAGAACGAACCGGAGCAGAACGAACCGGAACAGAACGAACCGGAACAGAATGAACCGGAGCAGAATGAGCCGGAGCAGAACGAACCGGAAGCGGAAAAGCCCGTTACCGGCACAGTTAAAGCGGATGGCGGTCTGTGTGTTCGCAGCGGTCCCAGTACCGGCTATACGGCACTGCGGTATTTAGCTGACGGAAGCAGAGTTGAGATCCTGGAGCAGAAGAATCTGGGAGCTATGGTTTGGGGCAGAATTGCAGACGGCTGGATCAGTTTGAAATATGTGGTGCTGGATGCCCAAGAGCCGGAGGATACCAAGCCGGATGACTCGAAGCCTGATGATGGCGGCAGCTCCGGCAGCGGTGAGCAAGCACCTGCGCCTTCTGCTTTGAAGGGTGCAGTTCAGGCGGATGGCGGACTGTGCGTCCGCAGCGGTCCCGGAACGGGATACGCGGCACTGCGGTATCTGCCCAACGGCAGCAAGGTTGAGATCTCAGAGCAGAAAACCCAAGGCTCTATGACTTGGGGAAAGATCTCCGACGGCTGGATCTGTATGAATTATGTGGTGCTGGAGAAGGAACAGGAGCAGGAGCCGGAGAAAGAACCGGAGAAAGAACCGGAGCAAGAACCTCAGCAGCCGCAGCAGCCTCAAACCCAGAGCGGTGTTGTAAAGGTAGACAGCTATTTGCGCATCCGCAACGGGGCGGGAACATCCTATGCCATCTGCGGTTATCTTTACAACGGCAATGCTGTAACGATCACCGAGACCAAAACTGTGGGAAACACGGTTTGGGGCAGGATTGACCGGGGCTGGATCAGTATGGATTATGTGGTACTCAACGGCAGCACCGGCAGCGGAAGCTCCGCGCCGTCTGCGGTGACGAAGACCATTAACACCGACTGCCTGCGTATTCGCAGTCAGGCAGGTACTTCCAGCAGTATTGTGGGCTACCTGTACTATGGAGCGAAAGTCACGATTCTGGAAACCAAAACTGTAAACGGCAGCTCTTGGGGACGGATCTCCAACGGCTGGATCTGCATGGATTATGTGAAATAATAAAACAGGCGGCGGCTTTCGAAGGAAAGCCGCCCTGATTTTTACAGGATGTAGGGGCGGCCCACCCACCGTCGCGTTTTCGAAATCTGTTTGTTTCGGGCGGCGGCCGCCCTTACGCAAAGGACGCAGGTTTTATACAGATTAAGAAGCTGAACGCCGGGGGAAAACAGATGAAATTACCTGAAAGACAACGTATTTATCCGGCAAATCGGTATGGGGAGATATGCGTTGTCGAAAAAGACAGGTTTAGTAAGGGTTATTTGTGTTTTTCTTCCAGTTTTTCGTTGACACAGATTCCTGCGTATGGTAAAATAACCAAAAGCAATAAGGATAGGGCAGCACTTGCTGCTATATCCTTGAATCCCGGTGAAGGGTCGTGCTGAAGCGGGCTTTTCCGGGCGTGTAAATCTGTATAAATTCGGAGTGTGCAGATTCGTTGCGCGTTGCTTTTTGCGCAGATCCATTCGCAGCAGTTTAACTTAAGGAGGAAAAACAATGAAAACATGCAAACGCTTGTCAGCTCTGTTTCTGATGCTGTGCCTGCTGTTCTCCATGATCGTTCCGGCTGTTTATGCCGACGGAGAAAGCTCAGCCGCAAGCAGCAGCAACGGAACACTGACATATCGCTTCGGTTATCAGGCTAAAAGTGTAAGAGCTGCAGCAGCCTGCTGGCCCGGCGAAGAGGTGTCCTTTTACTATGAAGGCACAGATTACAGCGGCTCGGACGCGACTCTTGGTTACTCAAAGAGCTCGTTCCTGAATATGAATACGGGCCGTGGTTACGATGCCTATTATAATGGTACCGGACATGACAGCAGATATATCAACTTCCGGATCAACGGCTCCAGCGGTTGGTTTGCGCTTAAGATTTATGGCGTCAAGGCCGGAACATATACATTAAATTTTGACGCAACATTTACTGAGGATACATTCCTTTATGTAATGACCGGAAACGCTTATCAGAGTGCAATCGCCGGCTATCAGAATGAGCTGAAAGCGGTGGAGGAAGACAGTAAGCGTTATGCAACTGCAATTACAGAATCTTTAACCGGTGTGGCTACTCTGCGGGACGGAAGCACATCTGCACAGGCTACTTTTGCAGTGGACGGTGCCGGTGTTGGCGAATATGTGTTGCTGTTTAAAACAAGCAAGGCAGTAAAAATGTTCGGTCTGACGATGACACCCGGCGCAGCAGGAGGCACTACACAGACTCCTTCCGGCAGCGATAAGCCTGCTGAAGAGGAAGCCAAGCTGCCTGTTAATTTCGAGACCGCCTACAAGGATATCGTTGCTACTGTAGAGTGTGAGAGAGCTGCAGTGGATGAGGTTGACGGTCAGGATTACCTGTATCTGCTCTTTAAGGGTCAGAATATGCTGGTATATAATTTGGATACCGGTGAGCTGGTAGACAAAAAGAGCGATGTGTTTACTACCCCTCGTGATGTTTATATTGACGAAAATGACATCGTATGGGTCTGCGGCGCTACGAAGAAGCTGTACCGTTACGATCCCAGAACAAAGGAAGGCACATCCATTCCCATGGGTTCCGGATTGTTCCCGATTACGACCAGCTTTAATGTCTTCGGCCTTTCCGGAGACGGTCAGGGCAACCTGTACTTTGGCACTTACGACACCGGCTATCTTGGAAAGTATGATACAAAGACCGGTGAGTTTTTTCAGCTGAGTTCGCACCTGAACAGCGGATCGAGCGAAGAAGCTGACGCTACATACGCCGGCGGCGGCGGTATCATCGTGAAAGACGGATATGCTTACTTTGCGATCGATGGCAACAAGAATATGGATGACCATTATACCCATGAAATGGTCAAGTTCGACCTGACCACCAATCAGATCGTGGACTATTTAGATTTCAGTCATCTGATGGCAAGCACCACAAAGCTTCCCGTGCATGTAAACCTGATCGGCGACAAGTATCTGATCGCCAGCACCGGTGATTCCTCTCGAGGTACTGTAATTGTTGATATCACTGGTGAAAAGATGGAACTTGTGACCATTGAAGGTGTACCCGGAGTTAAGGGTGGCATCTCCGATGTGCTCGACGGCAAGGTCTACTTTATGGGTCAGGGCAACACAGGCCTGCTCGCTATGGATGTTGCCACCGGAGCAATTTCTTCTACCAAGATTGGAAATGATCAGGGTCTTTCTCTGGAGCATGGCAGCTTCGTGACTATTGACGGTCTGCCGGGACCGTCTCTGCTGACCTACACCAGTCCCCGCGGCTTGGATACTGTCGATCTGAGAATCTATAATCTCGCTACTGGAGAGACAAAGATCCTGACAGATTATACCAAGGGCGAAGGCTCCGGCAACCAGCTGCGTTCCATAGCCCTGTCTGAAGACGGAAAGATCGTTTACGTAGGTGCTTACGGCGCATCCTTGGTTGTAGGTTACGATGTGGCAACCGGCAAAAAAGTTCAGGAATTTTACACCGGCGGCAGCCAGAATGACAGTCTGCTGTGCCATAACGGTTATCTGTATGCCGGTATCTATTCCCAGTGCTCCATCGGACAGTACAACCCGTCCACCGGCGAGGGTACAGTCCTGAGCCAAATCAACAACGGTGCCTTCTATCAGAACCGTGTCCATGCCATAGCTGCCGGTGACGGCAAGGTGTTTGTAGGTACAGTGCCTGCGATCGGTCACCTGGGCGGCGCACTGATGTGGTATGATATGGAACAAAACCGCATCTATGTAACGGTTGGTCCTGACCCGACTGATGTATATTATACAAATGCCGGTAACACCACCACAAAGAACTGGTACAGCGCATATACGGACACGCCGGCTGACGGTATGCTGGACGTGAATGTTGACGGCAGAATCAACACCACTGACTACTTTATCACGATCGACGGCGTTGATGTGCCTGTATACACCGGTGTAATTGAAAATCAGTGTATTAACAACCTGATCTACAAGGATGGCTATCTGATCGGCAGCACCACCCGTTACGGTGGCTCCAGCTCAATCCCTGAAAATATCAACGCTTGTATATTCATTTATGATGTCGATGCGATGAAGGTCGTTACGACCTGCGATGTAACAGAGTTTATCAGCGGGCTGACTACACCTGTGGACTTTATTGATGCCATGGCGGAGGATCCCGATATCAAGGGTAAATTCTGGGGCGTTGTATCCGATACGCTGTTCTCCTTTAACATTGACCTGACAACACAGACGATCTCCAACGTCACAGAAGAGCTGTCCTTGGGCAAGATCAAGTATACAGCCGGCGGCTGTAACTGGGACAGCCGGGATATCCTGTTTGACGGTGATTATATGTATGTAGTCTTTGGTCAAAAGGGTACATATATGATCGAGCGGGACAATGTGAAGAATTATGTCCAGCTGTCCACCGCCGTGCCGAAGCAGATGGTTCAGGCGGCAGACGGAAATATCTACTTTATTAATAACCAAACAAATCTGCAGGTCCTGAAGATCGCAGACCTTGTGCAGGACGTCATGGATGAGCAGGGCGTTCCCAAGGTGGCAGGTCTGATCAACGCACTGCCTGACGCGTCCAAGATCACACTGGACGATGAAGCTGCCGTGCTGAAGGCACGTGCGTCTTATGATGCACTGTCCTCCGTTGCGAAGAAGCTGGTTGACATTACAAGGCTGAAGGCTGCTGAAGTGGTTGTTAAGCCCCTGCGTCAGGCAGCAGATCAAGCGGCTGTTAATGCGGTGCAGGCGAAGATCAATGCGATCGGTACTGTTACACTGGATTCTGAGGCGGCAATTAATGATGCCCGTGATGCATATAATGCACTGAGTGAAGGACAAAAAGCGAAGGTCAACAACTATAAGAAGCTGACAAAGGCGGAATCGGATCTTGCATATGAAAAAATTCCCGCAGAAGAAAAGGCTGTTGCGGCGGAAGTTGTTGCAATGATCAACAGCATTGGCAAGATCACACTGGATTCCAAGGCGAAGATCGTTGAGGTGCGGAAGGCCTACGATGCACTGTCACCGGCGCAGATGAACCTGGTCACGAATTTGGAAGTGCTGACTGCTGCGGAAGACCTTTATTATGCAATGGAAGAAAAGGTGCTGAAGACCTATAACTTCAGCTACCAGACTGCATGTACAGAGCTGGGCCTGAAGCTGAACGGTAACAACCTGATGAATACACCTACTTCGGATTCTATTAAGAATTATTACGATCAGGGTATATTCAACTGGCATCTGCACAGCTATAACAGTTCGCTCAGAGGCGCGCAGTTTGATCCGGAAGGCTTCCTTATGGCCAGATCGATCCCGGGTGACTGGATGGCGTTTGTGATTAACAATCCCGGTCAGGGAACCTACAGACTGACAATGAATCACTTCGCTACCTTCTGCGGCGCTGAAGAGATGAATGTTTATATCATTCCTTACAGCACAAAGGATGTCGAAGCGGCGCTGACAGAAGAAAATCTCGTAGGTGTGGTTAATTGCTATGACGCAGATAACGTCACGTCCAATATGGATAAGCCTGATAACAGCACGATGACCTCCAGCGTTATGGGCACCTGGACTCCCGGTGACGATGCGTTCTATATTGTAGTATATAAGTGCCAAAAGGCAAACCCGGATGCGCTTGCCAATTACGAGCTGCGTAAGGCAAATGCTTCTGACCGCGGTTCTAATATGTACGTATCTCAGCTGATGATGATGCAGATTGACAGTGAGATCAAGTCTGTTCAGACCGCTATCGATAACATGGTTTCTGCCGATAAGGTGACCATGAGATCTAAGGCTGACATTCAGGCTGTGCGGGCAAAGTATGATGCACTGGGTACATTCAAGAAGCCCTATGTGGATATCACAAAATTGGTTGAGGCTGAGAAGGCATATCTGAAGGCTGCAGGTATTTTCAACTTCAGCTATGTAACAGAGTGTAAAGCACTGGGTCTGACCAGCGGCTCCAACAATCTGCTGAGCTCCGCATTTACCTCCAAGCTGAAGGATTACCGCTCTAAGAGCTATTTCAACTGGGGTGTTGAGAGTGTAAAGAGTACCTTGACTGAAGCAGTGTTCTCTGAGAACGGTTATTTGAAGCTGAGATCCAAAGAAGGTGACTGGGTAGCGTTTACGATCGATAATCCCGGTGCCGGTCCTTGGAAGCTGTCTCTGGAATATGTTGCATGCGCAACAGCTGCCGAGGAAATGAAGGTATATATCCTGCCTGCGGGCACTAAGGATATTGAAGCCGCATTGACAGAGGATCGGCTGATTAGCACGATCAACAGCTACGACGCTAACAATGTTCCGGCTGCAGGTGACGACCCTGCTGCAGGTGCGTATTCCACAAAGAATATGGGTTACATAGTAACCGGCAGTGAAAAGGGCTGCATTGTTGTTGTTCAGTGTGCAAAGGCAAATAGCAGCTCCAATGCATATAATTCCAATATGTATATTTCCAAGCTGGTTATGGAGCTGGATGAAAAGGTTAAAACAACGCTGGATGCAATCGATGCTATCGACAGAGTGACACTGGAATCTGAAGCCGCGATCCGTTCCGCTCGTGCAGCTTACAAGCTTCTGGACAAGGAGCAAAGAACGCTGATCACCAATTTGGATGTGCTTGTTGCTGCTGAAAAGACCCTTGAAGAGCTGCTGACACAGGAAGACCGTGATGCTGCAAGAGCGGTTGAAACATTGATCAATGCCATTGGTACAGTCACAATGGATTCCCGGATTCCTATCGCTGTTGCAAGCAAGGCTTTCAGTGCGCTGACTGATGTTCAGGAGCGTTATGTTTCAAATTTGGCAACGCTGCTTCAGGCAGAAATCAAACTGAATGATGTCAGAATCGAAATTGAGGGCGCGGCTTCGAGAGAAGTTGATGCGCTGATTGATGCCATTGGCAAGGTAACCCTGGAATCCGGTGCGGCAATCAAGGATGCCAGCTTTGCCTATGATATGCTGACAGATGATCAGAAGAGAATGGTTGAAAAGCACGATGTTCTTCTGGCGGCTAAGGCAGAATACGCAAGCTTGAAGAGTGCGGCTGACAAGAAAACACCTGCCGCAACAAAGCCTGTTACCTTTGATTTTGATGTGATTGCAAAGAATACGCAGGCAAAGGCTGACGGTCTTGGATCCATGCTGCCGACGAACACCATTACCCATTCCGGCGCGCAGGAAGGCGTTAAGAAGCTGAAGGAGAATGGCTATATCAATTGGTATTATCACAGCTCCTTGACCAGTACCAGCTCTACCTCTCCCGGATTCTATGACAAGCGTGGATATGTTTACACAAAATCTACCGCTATCGGAGAGGACTATATCGCGTTCTTCATTGATAACCCCGGCAGAGCTGTTTGGGACGTAACAGTTTATAGACCTATGGGTATATACGGTGCATCCGAAATCGGTGTTTATATTCTGCCTCAGGATACCGGTGATATTTCCGCAGCATTGTCTGAGGAAAATCGGATCGGTACGTACAGCAGCTACAAGAAAGGCGGCTTGGCAACACCGGAGCAGACAGATATTACAGGCGAAAATGCAACATTCAGATGGACAAATGAGAGTGGCATGGATGAAAGCCTTATTCTTGTAGTGCGAGTAGACGGTGCGGAAAGCAGCGGTAGTGCACGGCTCTATCTGTCCCGGATCGAATTGAACCCCACTGTTGACACTGTGATTTGGCTGATTGACAGCATTGGAACAGTAACTGCTGACTCCAAGGCAGAGATCGAAAATGTACGCGCTGCTTATGATGCACTTACTGAGGACCAAAAGGAACAGGTCACAAACTATAAGGTGCTGACAAAGGCAGAAAAGGCTCTGGATAAGGCACTGAATGGTGCGTCTGCTGGAGGCACTGTGATTACAGTCGTTGCTATTGTAGCAATCATTGCGGTGGCAGCGGGTGCAATCGTTGTGATTCTGAAGAAGAAAAAGAAGTAACGTTCAAATCAAGTAACATCGTTAAAAGATGCAGCAGAGTGGAACGCTCTGCTGCATCGATTTTTTTGTAAAGGAGTATTTTGTGTTGATTTTCACAATTATATATAGTATGATATTTTAACTTTAATTATAAAATACGAGGAGGGACAACTATGGACAGAAAAAAACGTCTGTGGGCACTCATGCTTGTAATCTTATTGATATGTTCAGTAATTGTACCTGTTGTTTACGGTGACGGAGAAGATGTGGCGCAAAGCCAAACATCCGCGATCCCTGTTGCTCCTGAAATAGCTTGTCAAGATATGATACAAACCGTAAGATGTGAGATTGCGGCTACGGATGAGGTTAACGGTCAGGATTATTTGTATCTGCTCTTTAAGGGCAATATTATGCTGGTTTACAATCTGGATACCGGTGAACTGATTGACAAAAGGACAGATGTTTTTACTACACCAGTTGATATTTATATTGATGAGAATAACATTGTGTGGGTATGCGGCTCGACTAGAAAGCTCTATCGTTATGATCCCAGGACAAAAGAAGGAACTTCCATCTCTATTCAGTCAGCACTGTTTCCGGTTACTACCAACTGGAGCGTGTATGGAATTTCCGGGGATGGGAAGGGGAACCTGTACTTTGGTACTTACGACACCACCTATCTTGGAAAGTATGATACAAAAACAGGTGCGTTTTCCCGGCTTGGCGGTCAGCTGAGCACCGGTGCGACTAAGGATCCGGATGGGATATATTCCGGTAAAGGCGGCATCTTTCTAAAAGACGGATATGCGTATCTTACAATAAATGGAAATAAAAACGGTGACAGTCATTATTCTCATGAAATCATTAAATTTGATTTGGAAAATGAGATGATTGTGGATTATATTGACTACAGCCACCTGATGTCCAGCAGCAAAAAGATGCCTGATTATATGACGCTTATAGGTGGGAAATACCTGATTGGCAGCACTGATGAGGCAACTACAGGTACGGTGATCGTGGATATTAGCGGCGAGAAGATGAAACTCGTAAAGCTAGAGGGTCTGACTGGAATTAAAGGCGCTGTTTCGGACGAGATTGATGGCAATGTTTACTTTATGAGTCAGGGGAATAAAGGCCTGATGTATATGAATATTGCTACCGGAAAGGTTTGCTCTGCAGGAATTGCCAATAATGATATACTGGCATGCAGACATGGCGGTGCAGTAACGATTGACGGTGTGCCTGGTAAATCTCTTTTGACATTTAAAAGCGCTTCTGGGTCAGATACAGTTGATATCAGCTTCTATCATGTTGCTACCGGAAAAAGTGAAACAATAAGGGATTATACCAAAGGTGTTGGTTCGGCTAATCAGCTTCGTTCCATTGCGCTGTCTGAGGATGGAAAAATTATTTATGTAGGTGCATACGGTACACCGAAGGTGTCTGGATACGACATTATTACAGGTGAAAAGGTCCATGAATTCTACACCACGGGCCAGAACGACAGCTTGCTTTGGTATGATGGCTACCTGTATACAGGAATCTATTCCTATTGCTCTATTGGTCAGTATATCCCTGAAACCGGAGCGGGAAGAGTTCTGAGCAGAATATACAAAACCGGCTTCTTTCAGAACCGCGTCCATGCTATTGCGGCAGGTGACGGAATGGTATTTGTAGGGACAGTGCCCGGAGCAGGTCGTTTGGGCG
Source organism: Oscillospiraceae bacterium (assembly GCA_017436035.1). Classification (GTDB taxonomy): domain Bacteria; phylum Bacillota; class Clostridia; order Oscillospirales; family Oscillospiraceae; genus Faecousia. The sequence goes on from JAFSDV010000015.1 coordinate 32,808, forward strand.
GATCGCTGATGTGGTATAATATCGAGGAAAAAAGGATCTATGTTACGGTTGGACCGGAAAAAACAGATGTATATTATACATACGCCGGAAATTTGAAGACAAAAGACTGGTACAGTGCCGTTACCGGTGCATTAGCCGACAGTATTCTGGATGTAAATAACGACGGCGCAGTTGATAATGATGACGGTTTTATGATCGTTGATGGCGTCCAAGTGCCTGTATATACCGGTGTGATCGAAAATCAGAGCATTAATAACCTGATTTATAAGGATGGTTATCTCATCGGAAGTACCACCCGCTACGGTGGATCCGGCTCTACTCCGGAGAATGCCAATGCAGTTCTTTTTGTTTATAATGTGGAGACTATGGAGCTGCTCACAACATGCGATGTAACGGAGTTTATCAGCGGTCTGACCACACCTGTAAATTTTATTGATGCTATAGCAGAGGATCCGGAGATTGAGGGGAAATTTTGGGGCATTGTATCCGATACCTTGTTCTCTTTTAATGTAGACCTGCAGGAGCAGATGATCTCTCAGGTTCAAGAAGAGTTGTCCTTTGGAAAGTCAGCTTATACACATGGCGGCAACAACTGGGACAGCCGGGATATTCTGTTCGACGGTGATTTTATGTATGCGGTTTTTGGTCAGAACGGCACATATATGATCGACCGGAACAATGTGCAGAATTATGTGAAGCTGTCTAGTGCAGTACCGAAGCAGATGGTGCAAGCGGCAGACGGGAATCTTTATTATATTGAAAACAAGACGGATTTGAAGGTTTTGAAGATTGCGCAGGCTGCTCAGCAAATTATGGACGATAATGCGCTTTCCAAAGCAATGGCAATGATCGCCGCACTGCCTGATAAGAACGCTATTACGCTATCTGATGAAGCTGCTGTGCTTATGGCTCGCGAAGCTTACGATAAATTGCCGGATAAAACGAAGCTGCAGATTTCTAATTATAATAAGCTGACAGAAGCAGAAGATGCTTTTGAAAGATTGCGGAACGAGGCGCAGTTAAAAAAGATTCTGATTCCTGTAGGTATTGTAGTAGTGGTAGCTGCCGCTGCGGTCGTGGCTGTTGTAGTTCTGAAGAAGAAAAAGAAGCAAAGCTAAGACCTTTAACTGATGTAAAGGCACAGCAGGGCGTTTGCCCTGCTGTGCTTATTTTTTGCGCTGTAATGAACGGAAGCCTATGTAAAAACAAAACAAACGCATTGTATAATATAATAAGAAGTTGATTTGGATTTGTTGTCGAAAATGGTGAGAAATTTCGTGACAATCTCTGAACTTTGTGTTATCTTATAAGTAAAGATCGTATGAAGAGCCAATGCGCAGGCGGTTTTACTGTTTTTGATTGAAAGGCGATGCGAATTTTGAAAGGAAGAGTCAGAACAGAACAAGAGCAAGCTGCTTTTGGGAAACGCTTTTGTAAATATATATTGCAAATGCTGTTCTATTGCTGTGCGTTTTTATACTGGGAACTGTTATTACGGGCATTTGATCAGGACAGTGTCTTTTTGACGGCTGCGTTGCCGCGAATTGTTCTGTTTTCTTTGGCTGCAGGAACGGCGGTATTTGTATTACTGGAGCTGATCCCCTGGTCTAAGCTGAGCCGTACAGCTGGCGGTCTGTTGCTTCTGTCAGGTTCGGTTTACATCTGCACGGAATACTGCTGCAAATCCTTTTTTGGAAACTATTTTGCCGTTGGCTATATGGGACAGATGGCAGAAGGCGTTGTAGGGGATTTTGGCGGGACTATGGTCGAGGTAATCAAAAACGCTATTCCGTTTATCCTGCTGGCACTGATTCCGTTTATTGCTTATATGCTCATCCGCACCCGCTTTTTCAGAAGAGCGCTGAACATGGGAAAATGCCGGCTGATTGGCATGCTTCTGTTTGTGCTTTTTCAACTTCTTGGAAGCGCGTTGTCTGTCGGTGGCAGCAGCCGGAATTTGTATACCTATGATTTTCAAACCAACACTGCCATCGGCGAATTTGGTGCGTTTACATCTTTGCGGCTAGAGCTGCAGTATGCTGTTTTCGGTATGCCTGAACCGCCGCTGATTCAAATTGAGATTCCCACGGATGAAACGCCGGAGACCACCGGTGATGATCTGCAAAACTCAGAGTCTACCGATGGGGTGGGAGATCTTGATACACCGGAAGTGGTTTACGATTATAATAAGCTGCCTATTGATTTTGAAAAGCTTAAGCAAAATGCTGACAGCAGCACCCTGCAGGCCATGCATACCTATTTTGGAAGTCTTGAGGCTTCCCGGCAGAATCAATACACCGGTCTGTTTGAGGGAAAGAATCTGATCTTGATTACAGCGGAGGCGTTTTGTCCTTATTTGATCAGTCAGGAGCTGACGCCGACCCTCTATAAGCTTTCCACTGAATCATTTGTGTTCACCAATTACTATCAACCCGACTGGCATCAGTCTACAGCCGGCGGTGAATTTGCCGTGTTGACCGGCTTGATTCCTACCTGGCAGGGAAGCAATGTGGCGTTGAAGGCCAGCGCAGGCGTTGCAATGCCCTATACACTGGGCTGGGCATTCCGGGGACTGGGCTATGCGACACCCGCATACCATAACAATAGCTACACCTACTATGACCGGCACAAGACCCATCCGAACTTTGGCTATGATTATACAGCGATCGGTAACGGCTTGGTACTGGAAACGAAAAACTGGCCCAATTCAGATTTTGAAATGATGAAGGCGACGGTGTCCGGTTATATTGAAGACTATTTGAAGACCGGAAAAAACTTCCATACCTATTATATGACGGTCAGCGGACACGCCAATTACAACTGGATGGGCAACCTGATGGCGCTGAGAAACAAAGAGACGGCGCAGGCGGCTTACCCCAACAGCTCCGAAGCAGTGCAGGCATATATTGCCTGCAACCTGGAGCTGGAGTATGCCATGGCGTACCTGCTGGAGCAGCTGGAGGCTGCGGGAATCGCGGACGATACAGTTATTGCACTAACAACAGACCATTATCCTTACGGTTTGATTGAAAACGGAAAGGATTATTATGTAGAACTGTCCGGCGTTCAGGATACAGTGAATAATATCTCCCGCTACAAAAATTCGTTGATTATTTGGTGCGGCGCAATGGAAGAGCCGATCGTTGTAGACACACCCTGTTCCTCAATCGATATCGTACCCACGCTGAGTAACCTCTTTGGCATTTCCTACGATTCCAGACTGTATTCCGGACGGGATGTGTTTGCACAGAATGATGAACCGGACCGGGTGTCCACCAGTATGCCGTTGGTTGTGCTGCCAATTGGGAATAGTTATAGCTGGATCACTGAAGCAGGGTCCTATGATGCATATACCGGAATCTTTACACCCAATGAAGGTATGCAGGTTAGCCAGAACTATGTCAGCACAGTATCCCAGCTGGTGAGTGCGAAATTCACTTATGCCAAGCAGGTTTTGCAGCAGGATTATTACAGTATCATTCAAAAAGAATTGAAATAAATTGAAAGTTGTCGTTTTTTGAATATTCGGGTACAATATAGCGTTTTGTATTGACACAGAAGAGATAATGTGATATTTTTATAATAAATAAGTCTAGTTAATTAATTGCTGTAATATACTGATTTTACAATCAGTAAAATAAATATTATTATTCTTTATGGAGGGTTTGACTATGTTTGATGTAAAGAAAAGCCTGCAGATCCATTCGGTCAGAGAGGCATTTGAAGAGAATCCGGCAGAAGCGCTGAAGCGCGTAAAGGCTATGGGTTATGAAGGTGTGGAGCTCAATTATCCTGCAATGAAGAAAGCCGGAAGACCGGCAGCATTGTATGCCGAGGCTTTGAAGGATGCCGGTTTGAAGTGCTTCAGCTTTATGATCTCTTTGGAGCATGTTGAAACAGACGGATTGGATTATATTATCGAATACGCAAAGACTTTGGGTACTGAGACCATGGTGATCGGTGCAGTGAATTTTAGACAGCTGAAAGAAGAGCCCGGCTATGCCCAGAAAGCGCTTGAGCTGATCAAGATGGCTGCTGAAGCCTTTGAGAAGGCAGGCTTCGTAACCGGCTATCATAACCATGACAGCGATCAGTATGTAGTTGACGGTGAGAAGACCTTCCTGGAGTACTTGATGAGCAATACACCGAACTCCTTTGTGATGATGCTCGATACCGGCAATATGCTGGCAGGCGGCGGCGATCCTATTGCAATGGTAAAGAAATTCCCCGGACGTTCTCCTATCGTGCACATTAAGGGATACGGTCAGGCTGAGGGCTACACGACTCCGGTGTGGGATTCTGAGATCGATTGGAAGGAAATGATCAAGACTGCCGTAGAGCTGGGCGGAACAAAGATCATGAGTATTGAATTTGGCAAGCGTGGCGATTACGAACCCTTTGATCGGGCGGAGAAGTCCTTTGTTTGGCTGAGTGAGCAGCTGCAGTAATATTTTATAAATTAAAATAATTTTTGAGAGGGACATTGAAATGAATATTGGTAGACAAGTATCGTTGCACGGGGATTTTTATGAGCCCATTCGTCATGCGGCACAGGATATGGGATTTCACAATATCCAGCTGCTGATGTGGCATCCGTCAGAATATACGCAGGAAAATGCGGATATGATTCTGAAGGCTTGCAAGGATTTTGATGTAAAGGTCAGCGCACTGTGGTGCGGCTGGACAGGTCCGAGAGATTTCGGTTATCCCGGAATGTTCCACACCATCGGACTGGTTCCTGTTGCTTGGCGGGCACAGCGTACAAATGAACTGCTGGCGGGTGCGGAATTTGCCCGGAAGATCGGTGTTCAGGACATCGTGACCCATGTGGGCTTCATGTCTGATAATCCCTTTGATGAGGACCGTATGGGCGTGATGCACGCAATACGTCATATTTGTAAGACTATCGCACCTTTCGGTCAGCGGTTTCTGTTTGAGACCGGCGAAATGATCGCGACCACCCTGACCCAGCTGATCAAGGATATCAATGTAGAGAATATCGGTATCAACTTTGACTGTGCCAATATGATCATCAACTGCCGCGGCAATTCTGCGGACGCTCTGCGGATTTTGGCTCCCTTGGTACGGGGTGTTCACATTAAGGATGCAGTGCCTCCTGTTGGTATGGATCCCAAGGGTAAGGAAGTTAAGGCAGGCGAGGGAACAGCAAACTTCCCCGAGTTGATTCGTATTTTGAAGGAAGCCGGTTATGACGGCGATCTGACCATCGAGCGTGAGATCTCCGATAAGGTGCAGCGGGACATCGATGTGATGGACACCAAGGCATTCCTGGAAAAATTACTGTAATTTAAAAGAGGTAATGAATTATGGCAAAGCAAATTAGAGCAATGATGATCGGCGCACACCCCGACGATCTGGATTTCCGCTGCGGCGGTATTGCGGTAAAGTATGCCCGGGCAGGTCATAAGGTGAAGTTTTTGGCTATGTGCAACGGCAGCGGCGGTCACCATATTATGTCCCCTAAGGAGATCTCCGAAAGACGGTATAAGGAGACTCAGCGTGTTGCCGAGATCGCGGGTATTGAATACGATGTGTGGATGGACAGTGAAGACTGTGAACTGATGGCAGATCTGGAGACCCGGAAGCGGCTGGTTCGTGAAATCCGGAAGTTCAATCCGGACGTGATCTTCTGCTCCAGACCCAACGACTACCACCCGGATCACCGGAGCGCTTCCCAGCTGGTGCAGGACGCTTCTTACGTGGTGATCGTTCCCCACTTCTGCCCGGATGTTCCGGCTATGAAGAAGGCTCCGGTCATCCTGCATTTCTATGACCATTTCCAGAACCCGCCCTTTAAGGCGGATCTGATGATCGACGTGGAGGATGCTATCGACGAGAAATTCGAGATGCAGGCTGCCCATGAATCTCAGATGTTTGAGTGGCTGCCCTATACCAAGGGCACGCTGGATCAGGTTCCTGCCGATCCTGAGGAGCGGAAGGAATGGCTGCGTCAGCCCCGGATCCCCCGGGACGGCTCTTTGGATATGAGCATGTTCACAAAGAATCTGATCGGTTCTCCCAGTGAATACCGTGAAGCTGCTGCTGCGGTCAAGTTCCGCGATAAGCTGATCGAGCGGTACGGTGAAAAGGGCAAGGATATCTACTTTGCTGAGGGCTTCAGTGTTTGTGAGTACGGTGCGCCGTTGAGCAAGGAAGCAGAGCAGGAGCTGTTCCCCTTCTAAATGTGATTCAAGGCTGTCGGATTGCTTGATGTTTTGAAAGTACATATTACTAAAGATTAGGCGGATTAAACGATGGCAGTACGGTCAACAGCAACGAAAATTCCAACTCAGCATCATATAAAGGCGATGCACCTGAAAGATATTTATCTGAAGGTACTTCAAAGTGACGGTATATCCCGCGCACGGCTGAAGGATGAAATGCATTTGAGCTTTCCTTCTGTGTCAGCGTTGGTGGATGAGCTGATCTCCCGAGGCGTTTTATATGAAGAAGGAACACAGGAAAGCGTTAGACGGGGACGCCCCAGTATTTTGCTGCAGGTGAACCCGGATGCGCTGACCGTTCCGGTGGTGAATATGACCCGGGATGGCTATCAGTACTGCTTGTATGACTGCTGCGGACGGGCATTAAAAGAAGGCTTTTTGCCTTACCCAGACAAGCCGAAGAGTTTGCTTGAGAAGTGGCATCCTGATGAGGAAATGATCTGCAAGCCCATTCAGCTGTTGATCAGCGGGTTTCGGGAACATTATAATATGCGGGAACTTGTATTATCAGTACCCGGAAGCGTGAATGTCAGAGGTGTTCTGACCTCATCGGCGTTGCAGATCACAATGCCGGAAAAGTTTTTGCAGCGGTTGGAAGAAATGATCCAAATGCCCATAGCGATGGTCAACAATTCGGATGCGGAAGCTTATGCGGAGCAATTTTTCCAACCCCTTCCCGAGGATTATGTTTATATCCATGTGGGTAAGGGTGTAGGAGCGGGCATCATCCGCAACGGCAGAATCTTAGACAGCGGACCAATGCGTGCCGGTGAGATCGGTCACATTTGTATCGATTATAACGGTCGGTCTTGTCCCTGTGGAAACCGGGGTTGCTTGGAACGGTATATTGATGTGAGCCAACTGAACCAGGAGGCGGCGCAGCTGCTTCAGCGGAATACGGTTGAGTTTACGGATATTTGTCAGGCGCTGGAGCAGGAAAACCCCCAAATTGTGGAAATGCTTCGGGAAAAGGCACGCCTGCTTTCTGTAGGAATCAGCAATATGATGGCAATGCAGCCGGTTTACCATGTGATCCTGGGCGGCGGAATTGAACAGCTTGGGGAGCGTTTTTTAGAAATGCTCCGTAAAGCAATTAAAGCTTATGGATTTCGCAAGTATATGAATCGTCTTACAATCACTTATACCGCAAACACTTCCGGAAGCGGTGCGTTGGGTGCGATGTGGAATTACTTGCATCATCAAATGAAAATTGAAAAATTATTTAATATGGAGGAATAGACAATGTTAAAAGTCGGTTTGATCGGTTTTGGCTCTATTGCCAAGGGTGCCCATATGGGTGCGTACAGAAGAATCAAGTCAGAAAACGGTCCTGTAGTGGTTGAGGCGATCTGCGATATTAATCCTGCGAGATTGGAAGGACTTGAGGGCTATCGGCTGTATACCAGCGTTGAGGAAATGCTGGAGAAGGAGCAGGGAAAGCTGGATTATGTGGATATTTGTGTACCTACCTATCTGCATGCAGAGCTCTCTATTAAGGCTATGGAAGCAGGCTTTAATGTACTTTGCGAGAAGCCTATGGCGCGGAATGTGGAACAGTGCCAGCAGATGATTGATGCATCCAAGCGGACAGGCAAGCTGCTGATGACCGCTTTCTGCAACCGCTTCTTCGGAGCAGCTCAGTACATCCGCGATCTGATCAAGAGCGGCGAGCTGGGTGCTGTCCGTAACGCGGAGTTCTCCCGTATTCAGGATTCTGCGCCTACTGCAAACCCCTGGTTCCTGGACGGCGAGCTGTCCGGCGGTGCAGCACTGGACCTGCATATTCACGATGTAGATATGATCAACTGGATGTTTGGCATCCCGAAGAGTGTTAACACGGTCGGCAAGTCCTCTTTGACAAAGGGCGGCTATGACAGCCTGTCCACCAACTTCCTGTATGATGACAATGTGTTTGTGCACGCTTACTGTGACTGGACCACCCTTAAGTGTAAGTATAATGTCCGCACCATTGCGGTGTACTTTGAAAAGGGTTATGTCTTTGTGGACCGCAGCGCAGGACGCGAGGCGTTTGTGAAGGTCACCAACGACGGCGAAGTTACAGATATGACCGATAAGCTGAAGTTTGAGGCCTACTACGGTGAGGTAATGTATTATACCGATTGCTTGATAAATGGCAAGCCTGTTTCTGAGTGCCTGCCTGAGAATACCATCCACAGTGTCCGGATGGTTCAGGCAGAGATTGAGTCCGCTGACAAGGGCGGTCAGGTCGTAAATCTGTAAGTTGAATTGGTCAGCAATCGAAAGGGAAGACAGTATGTTAAGAGTCGGCTTGATTGGCTTTGGAATTATTGCCAAGGGTTCTCATATGTCCGCATACAGACGTATTCTGGAGGAAAACGGTCCTGTTATTGTGGAAGCGATCTGTGATGCGGATCCCAGTCGTTTGGAGGGCTTGGAGGGCTATCGCCTTTATACCAGTGTAGATGAAATGCTGGAAAAGGAGCAGGGGAAGCTGGATTTTGTCGATATTTGCGCTCCTTGCTTTATGCATGAGGAATTATCTGTAAAGGCTATGAAGGCTGGATTCCATGTGCTTTGCGAGAAGCCTATGGCGCGCAGCGTTGAAGAATGTCAGCGAATGATAAACACTTCCAAACAGACCGGAAAGCTGTTGATGAACGGTGTTTGTAATCGTTTCTTCGGTGCGGCTCAATATATTCGCGGTTTGGTTCAAAGCGGCGAATTAGGGGCAGTGAGAAATGCAGACTTTTCCAGAATCGGATTCCTTTCCTCTAAAGCCGGATGGGTTCGTAACGGAAAGCTATCTGGCGGTGCAATGCTGGATCTGCATATCCATGATGTAGATATGATCAATTGGATGTTTGGCGTTCCTAAGAGCGTCAGCGCCGTAGCAAAGTCTTTTATAACCCAGGATGGCTATGACAGTATGTCTGTCAACTATATGTACGAGGATAATATGTTTGTGCACGCTTATTGCGACTGGGTTACACCGCAGAACAAGTACAATACACGAACGATCGCAGTATATTTTGAAAAAGGTTACGTTTATTTAGATCGCTCTAAGGGACGGGAAGTTTTTGTAAAGGTCACCAATGATGGTGAAATTACAGATATGACCGCGCAGATAAAGTTTGATGTTTTCTACCGTGAAATTCTGTATTTTGCTGACTGTATTGCAAACGGCAAGCCTGTATCTGAGTGCCTGCCTGAGGATATTATGAACAGCGTCCGGATTATTATGGCGGAGATGGAGTCTGCGGATAAGAGGGGACAGGTCGTGGATCTGTAACCAACATACTAAAGGGCAGCCCTGTACAATAAGTGCAGGGCTGCCTTTTTGTATAGAGAAAACCACGCGTTAGACGCGTGGTTCAATAAAGCCTATGGCGGCGAGTAAAAATCCCTGTTAAGATTATAGGTGCGGTCCGCCAACTGCACAAACAATCAAAACAGGGAGGCACTCATATGAGTATGAGTAGCACTGCAATTATACTGCAATGTATAATAGAAAGCAATTTAAAGTGTAATTATAGGTAGATGCTATTTTATGCGAAAGTGGGTACTTAGAATACGAATAGTGTTCGGTTCAAAAGTGCAAGTGTGTGTCAATAGCTATCTATTTTGCAGTTGGCGGAATAGAATTACGCGTTTACGTGTTACGCGAGGAACAGAGGGCTATGCCCGCACATGAAGAACCCCCGGTTTCACTGGGATTCCTTTTTGTATGCTGACGGGGAACACGCTTGTTAACTCCGGCGTGTGTTCACAGACATACTTAAAAAAGGACGGGAATGAAGATTTTTATACGGTTTGCTCTTGAAGAACGGGAATAAATTATGTATAATACAAATAATGAGCTCAATATCAGAAAAACTTATAGGGAGTTTGTTCTATGGAAAAAAATATGGGTGATTTGAATTGGCGCATGAAAAGCTATCGGGTCTTACTGCTACTGCTGATCCCGGTGTTCTATTTTTCTGCGCTGTTTTATATGGGCAAAAAGTCCAAACAGGATGGTTATATAAAGCTGGGACTCTTCTTCGGCGCTGTGAGTGTGGTAACGTTTATAGCAGTTGTGATGGGACTGGTGTTTCAACCGCTGTTTTATGCGCTGGTCCTGCATTTGGGCTGTTGGGCTATGTGTGTTATCCAAACACTGCGCCTGCGGCAGCAATATCTGCAGTATCTGGAGTGGGCAATTGAGGATGAGGAGAAGAAACGGGATCCACTGGTGTTTGAAAAAAGCTGGAGACGGCGAAATGCACTATGGTGTCTTTGGGACTGCATTCCTTTTTTGGGTGGCTTAGCTACATATTTTATGGGTCGCCGGCTGGAAAATAGAAAACTGATGTGGGTAGGCGTCGGCTCATTTCTGCTGACAGTGGTTGCGGTAGTGGCTGCCGGCGTATTACCTCAGGTTGATCAGACAACAGGCGCAATCCTGATCGCCGCTGTAATTATATTGGCTTACAGCACTGTCTGTGTGCATCCGCTTTTGTCTGGCTACTATTTCGAAGAGTATTTAGATGCTACGGCGGCAATGTGGAATGAGGATCTTGCGGATTATCCGGTAATGAAGCAAATCGGATGGCGGGTGAAAAACAGCCTGTGGCAGATCGCTACGTTTATCCCGTATTTGGGAACCTTTGGATTGTTATTTGTTGGATTGCACCGGGAAAACGGCAAAGTGCTGCTGAAAGCCTCTCTGCTTTGCGTTGCAGAACTGATGTGCCTTGCAGGACCTTCTATGTTGATGGGGAATGCAGAGCTGCTGCAAGCATACCCGATGTTGGTGTATGTAGCCTCTACAGTCAGTGTGCTTTGGTTTTTTGTATATCTGCTGATGGTCTTTTTCGGCGCAGTGATCCGCTGGGATATGCTCCGGGAAAGAGCGCAAATGCTGGAAGAGGAAGAATAAATAAGCTGCTTTTATCTTTTGCTGTGTGTGAATAGGCGTTATCCGGGAATAAAAAGTGGATGAGCATATTGACAGATGGTATAAAATGTGATAATTTATGAAAAAGTTAGGGTGGCTGATTATTGCCTGTTGATGGCTGCAACAGGAGGGTGCGTCGCTGACTCTATAAAATAAGGGGTGCTGCTATGGATTTTTTACAGCTTGCCGTGGAAAGGCAATCCTGCAGAAGCTTTGATGCCGGTCGGGAAGTGGAAGAGTCCAAGTTAAACGCTGTTTTAGAAGCGGTGCGTTTAGCACCCTCCGCCTGTAACGGTCAGCCTTATCATCTTACGGTGTGCACAGGTGAATATGCCCGACAGGCGGCAAATGCCACAATGGGCATGGGCATAAATAAATTTGCCGCGCAAGCACCTGTTTTGATCGTCATATCTGAAGATAGCTATGTGAAGTCCGCAGCATTGGGCGCAAAGCTGAAGGGGAATGATTATCGAAGCATAGATATCGGCATTGCCGCTGCCTACTTGACTGCGCAGGCTCATACCCAAGGGTTGAGCAGCTGTATTTTGGGATGGTTTGACGATGAGAAGCTGCGTTCCGTTTGCGGATTGACAAAGTCTGTCCGGCTTGTTATCGCGCTGGGATACGCCGCGCCGGAGGAAACCCTGCGGGAAAAGAAGCGAAAAGCAGCAGAACAGTTAATTACGTGGCTTTAACCACGATAAAACACATTTTTTGTTATGAACTGAAGGAGGAATACAGTTATGGTTACAAAAGCAGTTCGGATTCACGGAAAGATGGATCTGCGGTTGGATGAAATCACCCTGCCTGAGGTCGGTCCGGATGACGTTCAGGTGAGAATTATTTCCGATTCCGTATGTATGTCTACTTACAAGGCCGCTGTTGAGGGCGGTGATCACAAGCGTGTACCGGATGATGTGGCTGAAAATCCCACCATCGTCGGTCATGAGTTCTGCGGCGACATTGTTGCTGTAGGCGAAAACTGGAAGCACAAGTATAAGGTCGGCGACCGGTTCTCTATCCAGCCTGCCCATTTCTACAAGGGCTCTCAGCTGGCTCCCGGTTACTCCTATGCTCACTGCGGCGGATCTTCTCAGTACAGCAATATTCCCATCGAGACATTGCTGGCTGACTGCCTGCTGCCTTACAACGATGATACTTATTTTTACGGCTCCCTGGCAGAACCCATGAGCTGTATCATCGGTACATTCCATGCCCAGTACCACACCAAGGCCGGCTCTTATGTCCATGAGATGGGCATTAAGGAAGGCGGAAAGATGGCACTGCTGGCATCTGTAGGTCCTATGGGACTTGGCGCGATCGATTACGCTCTGCACTGTGACCGCCGTCCGTCCCTGCTGGTGGTTACAGATATTGACGATGCAAGACTTGCCCGGGCTGCGTCTATCTACACTGTAGAAGATGCAAAGAAATGCGGCGTTGAGCTGCACTATGTAAATACCCGTATGGAAAATGCTACTGCTTATCTGCGGGAACTGACCGGCGGTACCGGTTACGACGATGTTATTTGCTTCGCACCGGTTAAGCCTGTTGTGGAACAGGCAGATGACATTCTGGGCTTTGACGGCTGTCTGAACTTCTTTGCAGGTCCTACCGACAGCCAGTTTAAGGCGTTGTTCAACTGGTACAATGTGCACTATCTGTATACCCACGTAGTGGGCACCTCCGGCGGTAATACAGACGATATGCGGGAAGCCATTTCTATGATGAATGAAGGCAAGCTCAACCCTGCTGCAATGGTCACTCACATCGGCGGTCTGAATGCGGTTGTTGATACCGTCCTGAATCTGCCTAAGATCCCCGGCGGCAAGAAGCTGATCTACAACCATATCGACCTGCCCCTGACTGCCATTGCCGACTTTGAGGAAGCCGGAAAGACCGATCCGCTCTTTGCAGAGCTGGACCGGATCTGCAAGGCCCACAACGGACTTTGGAACGGCGAAGCAGAGAAATATCTGCTGGCTAACGCGAAAGCAATCTAATTAGATACAAAAAGAACCGGCTGAGCCGGTTCTTTTTGTATGGGAACGATTTTTTGGAAACATTTTCCGCTTCATTTCTTCCGTTGTCAGACATATAATGTTAGGAATGGAAAAAAGAAAGGAGGATGAGCTATGAGCGCGAAGAATGATTCCCGTGCGGGTATAGAGGATTTGCTTTTCGACGAGGACGCAGGACGTCCCAGCGAAAGATGATATTAACCAGGCGATTACGCCTGGTTTTCTTTTTGTATTGGGAATAATTTAAAAACATAAACAGAACAAAGAAAAACAGAAAAGCGGGGTTTCTGATTTTCCTCTTTACAGAATATGCTTTTTTGATTATAATAATTGCATATTGCTAAATTACCGGGAATGAGAGTATCAATTTATGAATATCGAATTTGATGTCTATAAACAAAAGTTAAATGAAATAAAGCCTGTACTGGACGGACTTGCGGATTCACTGAACCTGGAGGGTCTGAGAAATGAGCTGGAGCGTCTGCATGCAATGCAGGAAGCGCCCGGTTTTTGGGATAATCCTGAAAAAAGTCAGCAGATCGTGGTTAAAACGAAGACCACAGAAAACAGGATCGAAAAATATGAGCAAATGCAGTCGTCCTGGGATGATCTGATGACAATATGCGAAATGGCGGCAGAGGAAGACGATGACTCTATGCTGCCGGAGCTGAAGGAAGGATTCCAGAAGCTCAGCGAGAATATGGAGCGTTGCCGTCTGGAGACGCTGCTGACCGGCACTTACGACAGCAACAACGCCATGGTATCCTTTCAGGCCGGTGCCGGTGGTACGGAAGCACAGGACTGGTGTCAGATGTTGTACCGGATGTATACCCGCTGGGCGGAAGCTCATGGCTACACCTATAAGATCATGGACTATCAGGAGGGCGATGAGGCTGGCTTGAAGTCTGCGGATATTCTCATAGAAGGGGAGAATGCTTACGGCTTCCTGAAAGGGGAAAACGGCGTCCATCGGCTGGTTCGTGTTTCTCCCTTTGATGCCAATGCACGACGTCAGACGTCCTTTGCTGCCATCGAAGTAATCCCTGATATTCAGGACGACAGCAATGATGTAGAGATCCGGCCTGAGGATTATGAAATGCAGGTGTTCCGTTCCTCCGGTGCAGGCGGTCAGCACATTAACAAAACCTCTTCCGCGGTCCGTTTGATCCATAAGGCTACCGGTATCGTTGTTGCCTGTCAGACGGAGCGCAGCCAGTTCCAGAATAAGGAAAACTGTCTGCGTATGCTGCGCAGTAAGCTGGTGGAGATCAAAGAACGGGAGCATTTGGACAAAATTTCGGATATTAAGGGCGTCCAAAAGAAGATCGAGTGGGGCAGCCAGATCCGCAACTATGTGTTTATGCCCTATACCCTTGTAAAGGACACCCGTACCGGATGTGAGACCTCGAATGTTAACGCAGTTATGGACGGCGCGTTGGATCCCTTTATCAATGCTTATCTGACCTGCGCGGCAACCGGCAACTGGGTCACAAAATAAAGCTATTAAAAAAGTAAAAAAATATCGATAAAACACTTGCAATTTGAAACTGCCTGTGTTATATTAAATAGGCTTGTTATGAAATTGAATTGCAACCCGCTTTCCGTCGGCTCAGGCATGGAGCGGTAAGTGGAGGGAGGTTATCAATATGGACGCTTTGAGAATTGTTTTGATTGTTTTAGAAGTGATTGCCAGCCTGGCACTGATTCTGGTCGTGTTGGTTCAGTCCGGTAAGGAAGCAGGTCTGTCCGGTGCGATTTCCGGTAATAGCGAGACCTATATGAGCAAGACCGGTGGAAGCTTGGATAAGAAGCTGGCCTCCTGGACCAAATGGATTGCTTTGGTTTGGATTCTGCTGACTTTGGCATTAAGCCTGATTCCCTGAACATTGGAAAGATGGCCACAGAGTTGATGCTCTGTGGCTCTTTTTATAACCGCGGCAAACTGTTGCGGTCGTTCAGGATAATATTCTGTGGACATCTGTCCGCGGATGTGATAAAATTGACCTATGTTCAAAGCAAGGAGCGCGTTATGGAAGCAATCAAATTGAAGGGCTTAGAGCCGGCAAATGTATTTGCATATTTTGAGAAAATATCGTCGTTTCCCCGAGGCAGCGGCAACACCCGCGCTATCAGTGACTACTTGGTGTCCTTTGCCAAGGAACAGGGGATTCGGTATGTTCAGGATGAGCTTGGAAATGTGATCCTGTTTGGTCAGGCGACGGAAGGCTATGAGGAGCATCCGCCTGTGATCATTCAGGGGCATATGGATATGGTCTGCGAGAAGGATGAGGGCTGCTCTGTCAACTTGGAGCTGGAAGGTCCGGATATTACCTACGACGGTGAATTTGTTTTTGCAAAGGGAACAACCTTAGGCGGTGATGATGGTATTGCGGTTGCCTATGCGCTGGCACTGCTTGCGGACAGGACCATACCCCATCCGCCGCTGGAGGTGGTGATCACTGTCGATGAGGAAACCGGTATGGATGGAGCGGCGTATGTGGATATGTCAGCGCTCAAAGGCAGACGGTTTTTGAATATCGATTCGGAAGAAGAAGGGGTTTTTACAGTTTCCTGTGCCGGTGGAATCCGTGCGCAAATCTGCCTGCCCGCAGAACGCCGGGCTGTTTACGGTCCATGCGTCCGCCTGACGGTAGAGAATCTGCAGGGTGGTCATTCCGGCGTAGAGATCCACAAAAACCGTGCCAATGCCAATAAAGTGATGGGTGAGCTGCTGGGGCGTATCCAAAAGCTGATGCCGGTATGTATTACCAGCCTTCAGGGCGGCGCGAAGGACAATGCGATCCCCCGTTCATGCCAGGTGACACTGGTTGCGCTGGGAATGTATATTGAGCGGATCAATGAAATTACCGCCCAGCTGCAAAAAGAGATTCGGGAACAATATGATGAACCGGATGTGATTATTCGTGGCGACGATGTAGATGCCCTTGGCGGCAACGCGCTGACCACAGAGTGCTCTTCTAAGGTGATCGCGCTGCTGAATGCTGCGCCCAACGGTGTGCAGGCATGGAGTCAGGACATCTCCGGACTGGTGCAAACCAGTTTGAATCTGGGTGTAGCAGAGCTGGAGGAAGAACTGAAGCTGACATTTTCCGTCCGCAGCAGCGTGAATCAGGAAAAGCAGATGCTTGTGGAGCGGCTGCGGGAAACAGCGGAGTTTTATGGCGGTAAGTGCATCCTGTCCGGAGATTACCCGGCGTGGGAGTACAGAAAGGATTCCCTTATGCGGGATACCTTGGTTCGTGTGTACCAAAGAATGTATGATCAGCAGCCCCAGGTGGTTGCCATTCATGCCGGCTTGGAGTGCGGACTGTTTAGTGAGAAGCTGTCGGGATTGGATTGTGTGTCCATTGGTCCTCAAATGTACGATATTCACACCACCCGGGAGCGGTTGGATATAGCATCGGTCCAACGGACCTGGGATTTCCTGAAAGAAGTATTGAAAGAGCTGTGATGTGCGGGGGTCTGCCTTTTTTGGCAGACTCCCTTTTTGTTGGATCCATCTATAATTGAAATAATCCCTTAATCCAATGAAGATCTTCCTTGCCCCAAATGCGGTATAAAACAAGCTGGCTTCCCAGCAGAAGGGGATATGCAACGCACTGCAGGATTGGCTGTGAAAGATGGGATGCAGCCCACACCGAAGCTATGGCGGCAGCCGCAGAAAATGCCGGTATGTATATTGAAATACGGATACCTGCAATTTTCAGGAGCCTTCGCAGGCTTAAAGCAAAATTCAGAAGATGGGTGATCAGGAAGCTGAAATAGTAACCGTTCATTCCATACCGGGGCAGCAGGAAGTACAGACAAGCCACATCCATACCGGAGGTGAGGATGTTATACCGCACGCAGGCTTTTTGCTGCCCCAAGCCCTTGGTCATTGCGTCGGTGATGGCGTCGCAGTACACAATGGGAATCAGAAGTGCATACATCCGCAGATATCTTCCTGCATCCTGTGAATCATACAAGATCGTACAGAGCTTATCGGCTGCCAAAAACATCAACCCGCTGAACAGACAACCGTAAAACAGGGCTACCCGCAGGCTGCGTCGGACAAGATATTGGATGCGTCTGTGGCTTCCCGCAGCCACACAACGGGCTAATTCCGGAATCAAAAGCTCTGCCAGTCCAAACAGGATCGCTGCGGGAAACATTAGGATGGGAAACACCATGCCGCATACAGTGCCGAAGGCGGCAAGGGCATTTTCTGTGCCGGCGTATAGTCCAAGGCGCTTGGGTACCATTAAGTTTTCTCCTGTAGAGATACCGGATTTTAAGTCATCTGCCAATGCAAGAGGCACGGCGATGTGTAATAACCGGCTTCTAAAGGAAATATGTGGACCGGGCTTTATGTGCTCCCGTAACCGCAGAAGGATCAGGCTAATCAGCGTGATACACGCACCGACGCCGCTTCCAAAAACCACAGCCTGACAGGCTCTTGCCGGGTCTGAACCCGCCCAAACGGTCAGCATGATAACAGTCACGCTCATGGAGCAAAGCTGTTCTGCGACCTCTACAGCGGCCAGTGTGCGGATCCTGTTGGCGGCTGTAAAATACCCGGTCATACAACCGCAAAGGCATTGAATGGGAAGAAAAGCGGCAATCAATCGGATTGCGCCCACCGTGCGGGGATCACCGATCCACGTTGCAGCCAGAAAAGGAGCAAAGCGATATAATCCCAGCGCCACTGTACCGCTGCACACAATGCTGTAAATGAAACAGGCAGATAAGACCCATATCACATTTTCAGGACGTTTTACACCCAATTCTTCCGCTGTCAGATACATGGTGGCTGTGCGCACACCTGCCATACCCGCTGTCATTGCCAGCATCCCAACAGAAAGCACAAGCTGTAAAAGTCCTACGCCGGCAGCGCCGATCCGTCCGGAAACATAAACCTGAAATAAGGTGCTTACAAACCGCAGCAGCAGATTGACGCCGGTAAGCATTAACGCACTGTAAAATATGGGCATCTTTTTGCGCAAAAAAATCCCCCCTTGTCCACAAGTTATGCGGTCAAGGGGGTCGCTATTACAACGAACCTGCGGACGCAGAGGATTTAGATAAATAGTCGGTGCAATAAGCCTGCAGAGGACAAGCAGTACACTTTGGACTGCGGGCTGTGCATACATCTCTGCCAAACAGGACGATCCGGTGACAGAAATCACTGCTTTCCTCCGGTGGCAGGACGGCGCGCAGCTGCCGTTCCACCTTTTCCGGATCCTTACCCTGAGAAAGCCCCAAACGGCTACAGATACGGATGCAGTGGGTATCGCAGACAACGCTGCCCGGAACACTGTACAGATCACCCAATAAAAGGTTCGCAGTTTTGCGCCCAACGCCGGGGAGCTTCAAAAGGGCTTCCATAGTGTCCGGAACGCGTCCGCCGTAATCAGACAGCAGCATCTGACAGGCAAGCACGATGTCCTTTGCCTTTTGACGAAAAAAACCACAAGAGCGTATATACTGCTCTATGTCCGTGATGCTGGCGTTTGCTATAGATTCCAGCGTAGGGTAGGCGTTGAATAACGCCGGTGTGATCTGATTTACCCGGGCATCGGTGCATTGTGCAGACAGCCGGACAGCGATCATCAGTTCGTAGTCCTTAGCGGCATGGAGTGCACAGACAGCATCCGGATACCGGTCTTTTAAGGCGGTAATAATCGCGGCTGTTCTGGTCTTCATAGCTGCCTCCTTTCTTTATGCCATTTTAACACAGAATCAGCGGAAAGAAAAGACCGAACTGTCACAAACTAATAGATGGCTGGATAAGATGGCGTAGTGATTGGAGGAGATAGCAATGGAGACCAGCTTGGATCAATTGCGTACAGATGTGCAGGCCGTTGTTACAAAAATAGCGGTGCATGAGGCGTTGGAGCAGCGTTTGCGGGACTTTGGGCTGGTGCCGGGGACAGTGGTGTGCTGTCGGTATCGAAGTCCGGGCGGTCAGGTGACGGCATTAGAACTGCGGGGAACAGTAGTGGCATTGCGGACCCGGGATTTGAAGCGGATCGGGGTGCGTTGCTGATGAGCGGTGCATACATACAAAAGATTACAGTCGCATTGGCAGGAAATCCGAATGTGGGGAAAAGCACCTTGTTTAATGCCTTGACCGGTTTGCGCCAACATACCGGAAACTGGCCCGGAAAAACCGTTGGAACAGCCCAGGGAACGCTGCGCCGGGGGGATATTTTATATACGCTGGTAGATCTGCCCGGTACGTATTCGTTGGATGGGAAGTCCGAGGATGAACGTGTGACTGGGACGTTTTTACAAAGCAATCAGGCGGATTGTACGGTGGTGGTCTGTGATGGCACCTGCATGGAGCGGAGTCTGATCCTTGCATTGGAAATTTTACAGCGGACTGATCGGGTGGTGGTATGTGTCAATCTAATGGATGAGGCAGATCGGCACGGAATATCCGTGGATGAGGCAGCCTTATCCCGGTTTTTGGGAGCGCCGGTGGTGTTGACTGCCGCAGGGAAGGGGATCGGGCTTGAAAAGCTGATAGAGCAGATCTGTCACAGTACGCTGGCACCGAAACGTCTGGATAGCCCCAAATGGGACGATCCCATCACTGCCGCGGAGCAGATTGCCGGGGAATGTATATTCCGTGAAGCCGAAGAAAAGCCGAAATACCGTTTTCAGGTGGATCGTCTGATGGTAAGCCGCCGGTTTGGCGTACCCCTGATGTTTTTGCTGCTTTTGGCGATCGTTTGGTTGACTGTTTGGGGCGCGAATTACCCCTCAGCGTTGTTGGAAAGCGGGTTTGACTGGTTTTATGCTGTGCTTAAAGGCTGGCTCAAAGCAACGCCGTGGTGGCTTCAGGGCATATTGGTAGATGGATTGTACGCTACCTGCGCCCGGGTGATTGCGGTGATGCTGCCACCTATGGCGATCTTTTTTCCCTTGTTTACAATTTTGGAGGATATCGGATATCTTCCAAGAATGGCATTCTTGTTGGATCCCTGTATGGCACGTTGCGGTGGTTGCGGAAAGCAGGCACTCACGCTTTGTATGGGCTTAGGATGCAATGCAGTTGGGGTTATGGGATGCCGGATTATTGATTCTCCTCGCGAACGTCTGGCGGCGATACTGACCAATGCGATGGTCCCTTGTAATGGGCGTTTTCCAACGCTGATCTTATTGGGGACACTGTTCTTTCCGGAGGCGGGAGCCGCATTGATCGTTGCTGCCTGCGTGGCTTTGGGGGCGGTTGGCGCGACGGTGACCTCCGGGATATTGAGCAGGACCGCGTTGCGGTCCGAGGCGAGTTCCTTCCTGATGGAAATGCCGCCGTTTCGCCGCCCCCGGCTTGGCAAAATATTGGTACGCTCCATGCTGGACAGAACACTGTTCGTGGCAGGAAGAGCTTTAAGGGTTTCAGCACCGGCAGGCGTGGTGCTGTGGATCGTATTTAATACCGGACTGATGGGCTTAGCAGCCGGATTTCTGGAGCCCTTTGGACAGCTGTTGGGGATGAACGGATTGATTTTGCTGGCGTTCATTTTGGCGTTACCTGCCAATGAGCTCCTGATCCCTGTGATCCTGATGGCGATGACCGGTTCCGGAAGCTTACAGGAAACAGCAGGTCTTGGAGGACAGCTGTTAATTGACGGTGGAATAACTTGGCAAATGGCGATATGCACTATGGTGTTTACATTGTTTCATTGGCCCTGCTCTACAACACTGATGACGGTCTATCGGGAAACCGGCTCTGTAAAAAAAACAGCGGCGGCATTGTTTTTGCCGACCGCTGTGGGGATCATTCTATGTATAATGCTGAAGCTGCTGTTGATGTAAAATCAGAACGGATCTTCGGTATCCAGAATTTCTGCGCTCAGGGCAGAGATCTCGTATGCGGTGCGTTCCACCGGTCCTTCGTCGGTCATTTTCGTATAATTGCGGCTTTGTAAACGCCCGTAAATGCGAATACGGTTGCGCACATGGCAAGCGGCAATATCCTGCGCTGTGCGTCCCCACATGATACAGGGCAGGTAATCTGCTCTGCGAAAAGCTCTGGGGACTGCCAGCATGGCATCACAGATCTCACGACCAAGAGGCGTGCGGCGAAAAGTTGGCTCTTTGCACAGAGGACCTTCCAAAAACACTTCGTTGATGGGCTCTCCGTCTTCTGGGAGTATGTTTGCGGCAAATACAAAGATCAGCAGATGACGAACACCGTCAGATCGTTGATTATGGGAACGGATCTGTCCTGTGACAGTCAGCATTTCCCCGCCGCACGGATCCAGCTCCATGATCAGGCTTTCTTCCGCAATCACCGGAAGGGTATCAACAGATCCGGAAAGGCGGGGGACTTCCAGAATAAAGCGCCAATACCGGCGTCCGTGGTTTTCGTGAGAAAATTGGGGAAGGGCTTGCAGGCTGCCGCGAATGGTGATCGTGTTGATTGTGTGTTCCATAGTACCACCTCAGATTCCAATGTATGTAACATCCTATTGCCCAGCTTGTAAAATAAGAACACTGAAAAAGCAAAATAAAAGCTTGTTGCTTTTACCTCCGGTCTGGGCTATACTATACAGTAGAAAGAGGGGTGTATGCATATGAAAATATGGCAGCATTTCAAAACTGTTACAAAGCATCGCCTGTTGGTAATGGATGGCTGTTTTCGGGTCGGTCTTTATTGGCAGGGGCTGGTCCATGATCTTTCAAAATACACGCCGACTGAGTTTTGGAACGGTGTCCGTTATTATCAGGGGACACGAAGCCCCAACGCGGCAGAGCGGGAGGATAAGGGCTACAGCGCTGCGTGGATGCACCATAAGGGTCGCAACCGCCATCATTATGAATACTGGACAGATATGAGTTTACAGACCAGAAATTATGAGTCTGTTCCCATGCCCAGAAAGTATTTGGTTGAGATGGTTATGGACCGTCGTGCTGCCTGTATGATCTATCAGGGTAAGGCGTATACGCCTGATTCTGCATTGACCTATTTTAACAAAAGCCGGGAAAAAGAATTGATGCATCCTCAGACAAGACAGGAGCTGGCGTATCTGCTGACTATGCTTCGGGACAGAGGTGAGCAGGAGACGTTTTCTTATATGCGCCAAGAGGTTTTGAAGGGGAAACCGTTCCCGTGGGAAGAACAGGAAGGGAAAGGGGTATAAATTTGTGAGATCCGGCAATACTAGTTGCAGCGGCGCAAAAAAATGCAAGTTTTGGGAAAATAATGCTTGACTTTTTTGTGAACTTGCGTATAATAAAATTCGTCCGTGTGATAGAGGATTAGTGTAACGGTAGCACACCGGACTCTGACTCCGTTTGCGGGGGTTCGAATCCCTCATCCTCTGCCAAAATAGACATTCTTCGCAAGAAGGATGTCTATTTTTATATTTTGCTTAAACAAAGAATATTTGGAAAAATATAAAGCATTTTGCTGTAAATACTGATAAAATTCTGTTGTATCAAGCAAATTTTTTGGTCTTTGTTACAAATATTAAGAAAATGTTTAGAAAGCATTGAAAAAGTTACAATGTTGTAATATAATACCAAACAGTCAATGGAAAGGAGAGAATTTCATTGGACTTTTGGATAAGCGTTTTGCAGTTTTTAGACTTGAGTATGGAGAAACCTGAACCGTATGGTGCGTTCCATCTGGTTTCGTTTGCGTTTTATATTTTGATGGCTGTTTTATTATGTGCAACACATAAAAAAGGCGATATGCGGCGGGTTCACCGTGTTGTGCAGATCACTGCAGTGGTTACGTTGATTCTGGAAATTTACAAGCAGATCAATTATGGATTTCGAGTGGTAGACGGTTCCATTGTTTTTGACTATGCGTGGTATGCATTTCCCTGGCAGTTCTGTTCTACACCGATGTATGTGGGACTTCTTGCCGCGGTGACACGAAGGGGTGCGTTCCATCGGTCCATGTGTGCATATCTTGCTACATTTTCGGTATTTGCGGGCGTGTGCGTGATGTTCTACCCTATTACTGTATTTATCAGTACGATCGGCATCAACATTCAGACCATGTTCTGCCACGGTTCGATGATCACCGTTGGCGTTTATCTGCTGTATTCCGGATATGTCAAGCTGGAGCATAAAACGATCCTGCGGGCTCTGCCGGTATTTTTAAGTGCAGTTGGGATTGCAATGGTGCTCAATGAGCTGGCAAATGTGACCGGACTGCTGGAAACAGATGAGTTCAATATGTTTTTTATCAGTCCTTACTGCGAACCGTCCTTGCCGGTATACAGCCTGATCCAGCCACTGCTTCCGTATCCGGTATGCCTGCTGATTTATGTAGGCTGTTTTACACTGGCTGCGTATCTGATTTTGTTGGCGGCAATGGGTATTTCCCGGTTGGGGAGAAAAAAGCCACAGCGTAATGCTGTTTAAGGCGAAAGAAGCACCAAAATGCGTATAAAAAGGACCGGGAGCAGTTGCTTCCGATCCTTTTTATGTCTATACGCTAAAAAAATATCGAAAAAAGGAATATTTATCCCGGTGGACAGTTGATTTTTGCGGCAGAATCGCTATAATGATATTTGGAAAAAAGCGGCGGTATTTTCCGCTGAGAAGGAGATCCGTAACAAGACTGCGGAAGGAGAATTTTACATGATTATTACCCAAAAGAAACCGATTGATGAAGTCATGGCGATGGTTGCCAATGCCAAGACCGTGGCGATTGTTGGCTGTAACAGTTGCGCAACTGCCTGCCAGACCGGCGGCGAGCCTCAGATTAAGGAACTGACACAGATTTTGGAGCAGGCAGGTAAGAAAGTCGTTGCTACAACGATCTGCGACTATTGCTGCATGAATCTGGGCGTGAAGTCGAAGATGAAGGCGATCAATGCAGCTGACCCGGACTGCGTTATTTGTATGTCCTGCGGTGACGGTGTTCAGTGTGTGGCTAAAAACGCCAATAACAAGCCCGTTTACCCCTCTAACAATACGATGTATCTGGGCGAAGCGGTCCGCTTCGGTGTTTGGGAAGAGTCTTGCCGCTTCTGTGGTGAGTGTGTGCTGGGCAAGACCGGCGCAGTATGTCCCATTACTCAGTGTGCCAAGAGTCTGGTCAACGGTCCTTGCGGCGGTCAGAAGAACGGAAAATGCGAAGTCAATCCGGAAAACGATTGTGCATGGATCAAGATCTACGAGCGTTTGCAGGCTACCGGCGAGTTGGCAAAGTTGACGGAAACAAAGGAAGACAAGGGTTATTCCAAGGTGGCATATCCCAGAACGATCAGCTTAAGGGGGAATAAATAATGAGCATGTTGAAGGACGCTCTGGAATCCGGTAAGTTCGGCGTTACCGCTGAAATGGCACCCCCGAAGGGTTATGATTTTACAGAGCAAATGGAAGCAGCAGAGCTGCTGGCAGGAAAAGTACATGCAGTGAACGTAACAGACATGCAGTCTGCAAGCCTGAAGGCTTCCGGATTAGGTCTGTGCGTAAAGCTGAAGCAGGCAGGCGTAGAGCCGATCCTCCAGATCACCGGACGTGACCGGAACCGTATGGCGATCATGGGCGATGTGCTGTCTGCTGCCAGCTTTGGCATTGATACGATGCTGGCGTTGACCGGTGACCATCCTGTAGTTGGTGACTGTAAGGATTCAAAGCCTGTGTATGACCTGGATTCTGTGGGTATTTTGAAGATGCTGACTAAGATGGAGCAAACCGGCTGCGACTGCGGCGGCAATGAGATTGCCGGCGGCGCACCGAAGTTCTACAAGGGCGCTTCTGTAACACCTGTTTATGAGCCGGTTTTCCTGCAGATCAACAAGCTGCGCCAAAAGGTTGAAAACGGTGCAATGTATGTCCAAACACAGGGCATCTTTGATTTGGATACCTTTAAGCGTTTTCTGGAGATGGTAGATAAGGCGGGTATCAAGACCCATATTATGGCTGGCATCATCCCCTTGAAGTCTGCCGGCATGGCTAAGTACATGAATGAGAATGTGCCCGGTATCGATGTTCCCCAGGATATGATCGACCGCTTGGCTGCTGCTGCGGCGGAGGGTAAGGAAAAGGGCGTTAAGGGTCTGCCCGGCAAGCTGGGCATTGAAATGGCGGCAGAGATGATCGCCAAGATCAGAGATGAGAAGCTGTGTGACGGTGTGCATATTATGGCCATCGGCGCAGAGAAGAATGTACCTGTTATTTTGGAGAAGGCCGGTATCTCTATCTGAGCGCATAGATGATTACGAGTAAGGCGGGATGGAACACCATCCCGCCTTTTACGCTTGCGTTTTTTATGGATACTCTGTATAATAATTGTATAAAATTAAGGAGGAGCTGCTGTGGAATACAGAATTTTAGGTAAAACCGGACTTCGGATCTCCCGGATCGGTTTGGGCGGCATCCCGATTCAGAGAATTGACGCAGAGGGGACAAAGAAGCTGATACGCTGTCTGATGGAGGAAGGGGTCAATTATATTGATACCGCCCGGGGATACACGGTCAGTGAGGAATATTTGGGGTATGCACTGGAGGGTGTTCGTAACCGGTTTGTTCTGGCAACAAAGAGTATGGCACGCACCAAGGAAGCTATGGCAAAGGATATCAATATCAGCCTGGAAAAGCTGCGTACAGATTACATTGACCTGTATCAGATCCATAATCCCACAATGAAGGAACTGGAGCAGGTCCTCGCGCCAGGCGGCGCATTGGAGGCGCTGCTGGAAGCGAAGGCTGCGGGAAAAATCAGGCATATCGGCATCACGCTGCACTCGGTGCTGTTGTTTGAAAAGGCTGTGGAATATGATTGGGTAGAAACTATTATGTTTCCGTATAATATTGTTGAAACACAGGGTGAAGAGCTGATCGCTGCCTGCGCCGAAAAAAATATCGGATTTATCAATATGAAGCCGTTAGCCGGCGGCGCGTTGGATGATGCATCCGTTGCTCTGCGGTTTATTGCTGCAAATCCGAATATTACAGTTGTAATCCCCGGAATGGCGGAGCAGTCGGAAATAGAACAAAATGTCCGGGCAGTATGTGATTGCTCACCGTTGACAGACCGGGAGCTTGAGAAAATTCAACAGTTCCGGGATGTGCTGGGTACTCAGTTTTGCCGCCGCTGCAATTACTGTCAGCCCTGCAGTGCGGGGATTTCCATCTACAGCATGTTCCTTATGGAGGGTTATTACAATCGTTATGACCTGAAGCAATGGGCGACTGCCCGCTATATGGCGATGGAGAAAACGGCGTCAGACTGTATTGACTGCGGCGTGTGCGAAACCCGCTGTCCTTATAATCTGCCAATTCGGCAGATGCTTAAAAAGGTGGAGAAGCTGTTTGGAAAATAAATAGCTGTACACGGTTCCGGTATGCTTCCTGACGACAAAAACAGTACCCAGCTATGAAGCTGGGTGCTGTTTTTTGTATTAAATATCCAGATCCATCTGGGAGATGACAGCGGCGCAGCGGGGGCATAAGCCTTCGCTGTTGGCATTTTGTGTATGCATCCAGCAGCGGGGACACTTTTCTCCTTTTGCCTCGGAAACGCCGATGGACAGGGCGGGCAGGTTAACACCCTGACCGATTTCTGCACCGGACTCATGGCTGTCCCAGGTGCAGGCAGATACGATGCAGATCTCTGCCAGATTCAGATCCTTGCAAAGAGCAGGGATTGCGGCATCGTCAGTCATCAGTGTAACGTGGGCCTCCAAGGCTTTGCCGATACGCTTATCAGCACGGGCCTTTTCCAGTACGCTGTTCACATCCTGACGCAGCTTCATGATCAGTGACCATTTCTCCATAGCAGCATCATCCAAGGTATAGGAGGATAGGGCTTCAGGCATTTGATTCAGTAGTACATTGCGGGTGTCGTCCCCGTCACGATGGGGCATAGACTGCCAGATCTCGTCACAGGTGAATGCCAAAATGGGGGCGAACAGCTTTGCCATAGCATCCAAAATCAGGTACAGGGCAGTCTGTGCGGAACGGCGGCGAAGACCGTCAGCAGCCTCGCAATACAGGCGGTCCTTAATGATGTCCAAGTAGAAGCTGGACAGTTCAACAACACAGAAATCGTTCATTTCATGGGTAACAACATGGAATTCATAGTTGTTGTAAGCTTTCCGCACAGTGGCAATCAGGTGGTTTAGCTTAGTGAGTACCCACTTGTCCAGCTCTTCCATTTCTTCTGCGGGTGTGAGCAGATTGGGGTTAAAGTCGTTCAGGTTGCCCAGACAGTAGCGGGCGGTATTACGGAATTTCAGATAGTTCTGAGCAATCTGCTTGAAGATCTCCTTGGAGCAGCGTACATCTGCGTGATAGTCAGAAGAAGCTGCCCACAGGCGAACGATATCTGCGCCGAAGTCCTTAATCAGGTCTGCCGGATCAACACCGTTACCCAGGCTCTTGTGCATAGCACGACCCTGACCGTCAACGGTCCAGCCGTGGGTGAGAACCTGCTTGAAGGGTGCGCCCTGATCCAGTGCGCCTACGGACGTCAGAAGACTGGATTGGAACCAGCCCCGGTATTGATCCGCGCCTTCTAAATAAACATCAGCCGGCCACAGCTCGGGCGTTCTGTGCATTAGCGATGCATAATGGGTAGAGCCGGAATCAAACCAACAGTCCAGGGTGTCCTTTTCCTTGGTGAATTGACTGCCACCGCAGTGGGGGCAGGTAAAGCCGTCCGGAACAAGCTCCATTGCTTCCTTCTCAAACCAAATGTTTGAACCGTGCGCATCAAACAAAGCAGAGATCTTTTCGATGGATTCCGGTGTGGACACCGGCTTACCGCAATCGGAACAGTAGAAGACGGGGATCGGCAGACCCCAGCGACGCTGGCGGCTGATACACCAGTCTGCCCGCTCCCGGATCATACTGATCATACGCTCACCGCCCCAGCCCGGGAACCACTGGACGTTCTCGATTGCCTCGATAGCCTGATCCTTAAAGGATTCCACTGAGCAGAACCACTGAGGTGTAGCCCGGAAGATTACGGGCTTCTTGCAGCGGTCGTGGTGGGGGTAGGAGTGCATGATGTTTTCGGAGGCAAAGAGCATACCGCTTTGCTCCATATCTGCCAAAATGATGGGGTTGGATTCTTCGGTTTTCAGACCGGCATATTTTCCTGCATAGTCTGTGTGACGACCGTAATCATCAACAGGGACGATCAGGTCCATTCCGTAACGCATACAGGTCTGATAGTCATCCGCACCGAAGCCGGGAGCTGTGTGGACGCAGCCTGTACCGGAGTCCATGGTAACATATTCCGCGTTTACCAGCCGACTGGTCTTCGGCAGGAAGGGGTGGTTGGCAGTCATATTCTCAAAGAAGCTGCCGGGGTAAGAAGCCAGAACCTCATAGCTTTCAAATCCGCCGATGCCCATAACCTTTTCCAGCAGGGCTTCAGCCATAATATAGGTTTCGCCGTTTTCTGCCTTTACCAGTACATAGCTGTCCCGGGGGTGCAGGCAGATCGCCATGTTGCCGGGAAGTGTCCAGATGGTGGTGGTCCAGATCACGAAGAAGGCTTTGCGCAGGTCGAAGCCGGCAAGCTTGCCCAAGTCATCAGCTACGGGGAATTTTACATAGACAGAGGTACAGGGATCGTCCTGATACTCAATATCAGCTTCTGCAACAGCGGTGGCGCAGAAGGGGCACCAGGTTACAGGCTTCAGACCCTTGTAGATGTAGCCCTTATCAAACATTCTGCCGAAGACCTTTACTTCCTGTGCTTCAAAGTGCTTGTCCATAGTGCGATAGGGGTTTTCCCAATCGCCCACAACGCCCAGACGCTTAAAGCCTGCCATCTGCTTTTGGATAAAGTCCTCTGCAAATTCCTCACAGGCCTTGCGGAATTCAGGAACGGACATGTCCTTGTTTAGCTTCTTCTTGGAATTCTCGATTGCCCGCTCAATGGGCAGACCGTGATTGTCCCAGCCGGGCACATAGGGGGTGTAATAGCCCATCATTGCATGGCTGCGGACAATAAAATCCTTCAGGGTTTTGTTCAAAGCGTGACCCATGTGGATGTAGCCGTTGCTGAAGGGAGGGCCATCGTGCAGAATAAAGGGGGGATAATTCTTGTTTTTCTCCAGCATAGCCTGATACAGATCCTGTTCTTCCCAGCGGGCAAGCATACCGGGTTCCCGGGCGGGAAGGCCAGCCTTCATAGGAAAGTCTGTTTTTGGTGTGATGATTGTGTTTTTATACTCCATTGGATCTACCTCCATTGTATTATCTAATATAATTAAAAGACGCCTTTGTCTCAATTAAGAGACAAAGGCGTTTATGTCCTCTGCGGTACCACTCTCATTCCGGTTTCCCGGCACTTTTAAACGCTGTATCGGGCGTACCCGGCGCAGCCTACTTTTGTTGAGTTCGGTGCGCCGCTCCGAGGTGATACAATGCATCCGTTCCTGCTGCCTTACACCGACCGGCAGCTCTCTGAAAGGAGAGGGGTGCGTGCTTGTCCTCATCTAAGCGTAAATATGAACTTAATGATTTGTTACGTCGTAATTCGGTCCGAAACGCAGATTTGCAAATTTGCTGGTAGTTGTATCCGAAACAGGATGCTTGGGTTCTGCCTTGGGTGCATTTTCGTCGGCAGTACCGACCAGTGCTTCCAAATTCGCAGATATCTCATCTGCAACAGCAGCGGTCTTGGTATCAGCGCCTTCAATACGGTCATAGTCAAATACATTGGATTCAGGTCCCTTGGGACGGTTGGCTTCTTTGATCTGCTCTAATGTATCGATACAGGCGCGGATCTGATCCTGCAGCTGGGAAATCTTGGCTGCAGCAGCCTTTTTGGCTTCTTCAACCCGGGCGTTTTCGGCAGCAATCAGGGAATCGGCGTTTTTGGCATTTTCAGCCGCAGCGGCATTTGCCTCAGTCAGCATCTGGGTGCATTTAGCTTCAGCTTCCTTGACCATCATGTCACAGGTTTTCTGTGCGTTAACGATGGCGTCCTTCATGCTGGCTTCGTTGCTGCGGTATTCTTCCAGTTTGCTGACCAAAACCTTCATCTTGCTTTTCAGCAGTGCGTTTTCTTTATAAAGGGTGACATAGTCTTCCAGCAGGGGCTCCAGAAATTCATCTACAGCCTGCATATCGTAGCCGCCGAATGTTGCGCGGCCAAAGGAGACCTGCTCAATCTGTTGCGGTGTAAACATATAGAAAGTCCGTCCTTTCTGATCTCTGGATCAGAGATAGCTTTCAGCTTCGCTGTGGATATTTTCCAAATCGCCTACAACATCCATGTTGTGGGGGCAGAACAGATAGGTGCACTGCGCGACCTTCTTTACCCGACCGTCCAAAGCATAAACGCTGCCAGACAGGAAATCCACCACCCGGCGGGTCAGAGCCTTGTCCACATTCTCCATATTCAGGATCACTGCTTTTCTTCTGCGGAGCTCGTCAGCAGCCTTGGCAGCGTCGTCAAAGGTTTTGGCATGGAACAGGACGACCTCCTGCTTGCCGGAGCTCATATTCAGGACCTGACCGTTAAAGCCGCCGGAAGAGGAAGAATTGCTTGCGCTGTAGTCAGAGCTGCTGCTCTGGGCTGCTGCAGCGAAGGGAGAAGTGCGGCGACCGCGGGGCGCAGACTCCTGCGCTGCTTCTTCTTCAAAATCAGTCAGTTCTTCGTCGTACTCATCTTCGTACTCATCGTCGGAGTAGGGCTGGGCAAATTTCTTAACGTTGTCCCAAAAACTCATTTTTCTGTTTCCTCCTAATATGTCTGCGGGTTTTTGCCGCAAAAAAATTTTATGGATAATTCCGCTTGCCGAAGATCGCGGTGCCCACTCTGATCATCGTACTTCCGCAGGCAATCGCCTCGGTGTAATCATCAGACATACCCATGGACAATATATCTACACATACATTATCGTATTTTTTTGCCGCTATGTCAACAGAAAGGTTATACATTTCTTGAAAAAATTTGCGATTTTTTGTAGAATTTTCGCAAACAGGGGGAATTGCCATCAAACCCCTTACACGAATTGAGGGATACAAATCCATTTGTTCCAAAATTTGGTAAATATCGTCTTTTGCAAAGCCGGATTTGCTCAGCTCCTGACCGATATTGATCTCCAGCAAAATATTCTGACAAATTCCTTGCAGCTGCGCTTCTTTGTTGATTGCACGCAGAAGACGTTCAGAGTCGACACTTTGGATCAGGTCGACCTTGCCAACTACCTGCTTAACCTTATTGGTCTGCAAGTGACCGATGAAGTGCAGCTGAGCGCCATTGTATGCGTTTTCTGCCAGCTTTGTTGTCAGTTCCTGCACCCGGTTTTCACCGCAGCAATCCACACCGGCGGCGATTGCCTGCCGGATCCTTTCGGAATCATTCATTTTCGTAGCAGCACACAGGCAGATATCCTCCGGTCTGCGTCCTGCGGCAATGGCAGCTTCCGCCATTTGCTCCCGGATTTTTGCGGCATTTTCAGCAATACACATGAGTAACCTCTTTCTTTCTGTAAGATCAGCAGAAAATGAATATGTTTTCAACAGTTTCAGATGGCACAAAAAGGCGACGAAGCAATGCTCCGTCGCCTTTTTGCTACGCAGTCGGTGCTGCGGCTTTCAGAGGCCGGATAGGGGCCAGCGTAGAGATGGCGTGCTTGTAGATCATTTGCTGCTTTCCATCTGTTACCAGCACTACAACAAAGCTGTCAAACCCTGTAATAGTCCCCCGGAGCTGGAAGCCATTCATCAGAAATAATGTGACGGGGGTTCTTTCCCGCCGTACTTCGTTTAAAATGGCATCCTGTAAGTTGATAGGTTCAGACATATGTATTCCTTCTTTCTTTGGGATACCTATATCCTACCATGATTTAGTTGTCGGATTCCGTAAGAATCTGTCGCGCTTGCAGAACAATTTCGCCAATTTCTTCTCCGGGGCTGCGGCGCAGCCAATGGATCGACGGATTCCTGCGAAACCAGGTAAGCTGACGCTTGGCATAATGCCGGGATGCCTGTCGTACCTGATCGGCTGCCTGGTCGATAGAACAGGTTCCTTTCAGCGCCGCTATAAATTCTTTGTAACCGATGGCCTGCATCGCTGTGGATTTTTCCGGAATACCCATTTCCAGCAGCCCGCGGATCTCATCCAAAAGCCCGTTCAGAAGCATCCGGTCTACGCGGCTGTTGATGCGGTTATAGAGATCACTTCGATGCTCGTCTTCCAAAGCCAGCCAAACAGGAATATATCTGGATGGTTGTTCCTGGGTCCTTCGGTTGTGCTCTGTGATGGTTTCGCCGGTCTCATAGTAGACCTCCAAAGCCCGGAGAATCCGCTTGCGGTCAGAAAGGTGCAGCTTTTGGGCGGCATTCGGATCGATACTATGGAGCAGACGGAGCATTGCGTCAATACCTTCTGTGTCAGCCTGTGCTTCCAGCTTTTCCCGCATGCCGGTAGAGGGACAGGGCGCAAAGGCGTTGCCACGAATCAGTGCGTCCATATACAGTCCGGTGCCGCCTGCAATAATGGCGGTTTTTCCTCTTGCGATCACGTCATCAACGATAGGCGACGCCAATTCGCAATAACGGCTGACAGAAAAATCCTCAGAGGGGTCGGCAACATCCAGCATGTGGTGGACGATGCCCTGCATCTCCTGTGTGGTAGGCTTGGCAGTACCGATATCCATATACCGGTAAACCTGCATGGAGTCGCAGGAAATGACCTCGCCGTTTGTGTGCTTTGCAAGCTCTACTGCCAACGCGGTCTTGCCGGAGGCAGTCGGACCGGCAATGCAGATGATATTATTCATGGTCCATACCTCCTTAGAATGAATTCTATGTGCGCTTGAACTGCTTTTCCAGCTGCTGTTTGCTCAGCGTAATACAAATCGGTCTGCCATGGGGACAGTATTTCAGATCCTCATTGGACATAACCTGCTTTACAAGAGCTTCCAGCTC
Source organism: Oscillospiraceae bacterium (assembly GCA_017436035.1). Lineage (GTDB taxonomy): Bacteria > Bacillota > Clostridia > Oscillospirales > Oscillospiraceae > Faecousia. The sequence continues at coordinate 65,861 of JAFSDV010000015.1, forward strand.
CTGCTCGTCTGTATGCCAGCCCGCCTTGATGGCTGCCTTGCAGGCAACAGTGTGCAGGACCTCGTCACGAATGTCCGTTCGATCCTGACGGCGTCCGGTTAACAGATCGGCAGCAATGGCTTCCACGGCATCTGCTGCATCTTCAGCAGACAGATCCATGGGGATCTGCCGCAGCAGCACAGTGCTGTCGCCGAATTCTTCGATTTCAAAGCCCAGCTCTGCCATCAAGGAGTGGTTTGTCAGCAAAATCGCCGCACTGTCCGGGCTGAGCCTGCAGGGGATGGGGGCGAGCAGCGACTGGCTGCTGATTGCTTCCTGATTGCTTTTCAGTTTGTCAAACAGAATACGTTCATGGGCGGCGTGCTTATCGATTAAAAAGGCTTCATCGCCCTGTTCTACCAAAATGTAGCTGTTATATAATTCTCCAACCAAACGCCAGGCTGCCGGGGCGGGCATAGGAAGCGTTTGCTGCACCGGTTCGTCATCGGTAATGGGGGGAGTAGGCTCAGACAGCCGGGGAAGCCGGATCGCTTCCTGTATAGGCAGAGAATCGGAGCGTTCAATCATGGATGCAGTAGTAACCGCAGCCTCTTTCTTCGGCGCAGGTGCCTGCCGGATCACAGAAGAGAGCGTTTTATATTCTTCTGGGGTTACAGTGCGGAAGAAGGGCGCAGACGCCCCTTTTGCAGGGATTTGCGCCGCGGTTTTGACAGAGGATGCGTGCGGATGTTCAGAAACCGGCATAGTCTTAAATTGCATTTGCGGACGGTCCTGGGCTTTGTTCAGCGCGCCGAGAACGCCGTAATGGACACAGTCAAAAACAGCTTTTTCGTTCAAAAATTTTACTTCTGTTTTTGCCGGATGCACATTCACATCCACAGTGTTTGAGGGCAGATGTAAATGCAGCACACAGGAAGGGAATCTGCCGGTCATGATCCGATTCCTGTAGGCTTCCTCCAGGGCGGCTGTGAGAAGAGGAGATTTTACAGGTCGGTTATTTACAAAAAAAGTCTGCATACTGCGGCTGGGCCGTGCATCTGTAGGTTTGCCCACAAAGCCGGTTAGACGGTACTGTTCCCATGTACTGTCTGTCTGAACCATCCGTCCGGAATCACGCCCGTAAATGCTGTATACCGTGTCCTCCAGACTGCCGTTTCCCGGGGTGGAAAGCACTTCCTTGCCGTCACGCAGGAAGCGGAAGGATACCTCGGGATGGGCCAATGCCTGCAGTTGTACTGCAGAGGCGGCTTTGCCGCCTTCCACAGTATCCGATTTCATAAACTTCATTCTGGCGGGTGTGTTGAAAAACAGATCCCGAACGATGATGGTGGTACCGGCAGGGCAGCCGGCTTCAGATTCCTCGGTGATTGTGCCTGCTTCCAGGGTCAGGCTGGTTCCGAACAGTGCGTCCTGGGTTTTAGTCAACAGGTCAATCCGGCTTACAGAGGCAATGGCGGCCAGCGCTTCGCCCCGGAAGCCCATGGTTGCGATGGAGGACAGGTCTTCCGCTGTGCGCAGCTTGGAGGTTGCGTGCCGGAGGAAAGCGGTTTTCGCATCCGCCGGAAGCATGCCGCAGCCGTTATCAGTGACCCGCAGAAAGGTCATACCGCCGTCCCGGATTTCTGCAGTGATTTGGGTCGCCCCGGCATCTACTGCGTTTTCCAGCAATTCTTTAATGACGCTGGCGGGACGCTCCACCACTTCACCTGCGGCGATCAGATTGGCCACATGGGCAGACAGCTGTATAATTTTTGGCATAATGATCACCTCATATAAGACATACTGATCTGATTGATGGTCATGTGCATCAGAACAGGTGTCCAGATCGTATCGGATTTTTCATAGGCCCATGCCAAACACAGACCTGCAGGTACATACTGCAAAAAGCACAGGAAAAGCACTTCAGCCGATGCGGTATACAGATAACCTGTAATATGGATCAGACCGAAGATTAGCGTGGACAGGATATATGCAGCTGCCCGATTTTTGCGGTGCAGCCTTCCGAATATCAAACCCCGGAAGAGGGTTTCTTCTGTTACAGGCACAAGAAACACTGTTCCAAACAGGATCAGGGTGTAATGATCCTGTGCCATAGCGTGTATGCTGCTGTCGTTGATGTTGGAGAACTGGGGATCAAGAGACCGGATCAGCAGATCGACCAGAAAAACCCCAACATAATAGAGCATCAGTCCGATAGCTGCAAAGCGCAGACAATGAAAGGGCGCGGCGGCAGCACGCCGGGCAGATGCAGCAAGAAAAGCGTGAAAAACCAGCAACACGGCAATGAAATTCACTGAAAACAGCAGAAAATTCAACGCGGCATCAGAAAGTGGAGCAGGCAGCGTGGCATTTAAGACCACCAACAAAGTCGGAAAGATCAATAATTGCAATGCCAGTACCAGCCATCCCCAGCGTTCTTCTTTTTGCGTCATGGAAACAGAAAGCTTCATAGAATCCTTTCAAAACAGAGCGGGCATTTTCAGCCCAACATTTTTTTAAGCTTATACAACTCGTTCATTGCTTCGATCGGTGTCAGCGTTTCCACACTAATTGCTTCCAGGGCGGCACAGATCTGCTGACCGGTCAGATCCTGCATACTGATCTGATCCTCCGGTTCGTCCGGATGGACACATACAGCTTTGCAGGGGTCTTGGTTCTCAAGCTCCGACAGGATCTGCCGTGCCCGATTGATCACAGTGTTGGGCAGACCTGCCAGCTTGGCTACCTCCACACCGTAGCTGTCATCTGTAGCTCCGGGAATAATCTTTCGCAGGAAGATCATTTTATCGCCCTTCTTTTTCACGGCGATGTTGTAGTTTTTGACGTTGGGAAGCTCATGTTCAATGACACTGAGCTCGTGATAGTGGGTGGCAAACAGGGTTTTTGCACCTAAATGCCTGGAACTGGCGGCGTATTCCAAAACCGCCCGGGCAATAGCCATACCATCGTAGGTTGAAGTACCCCGTCCGATCTCGTCCAGGATCAGAAGGCTTTTGGGTGTGGCATATTTCAGAATATTGGCTACCTCAGACATTTCCACCATAAATGTGGATTGACCGGAAGATAAATCGTCACTGGCTCCGATGCGGGTAAACACCCGGTCGACAATGCCCAGTTTGGCAGAACGGGCAGGAACAAAAGAACCGATCTGCGCCATCAGGACGATCAGTGCCACTTGGCGCATATAAGTGGATTTGCCTGCCATATTGGGACCTGTAATGATGGAAACCTGATGATCTGCTGTTCCAAGAACTGTGTCGTTGGGGACAAACAGGGTATCCTTCAGCATTTTCTCCACAACAGGATGACGTCCGTCAACAATATGGATCCGGTCATCCAGTGTGATTTCAGGACGGCAGTAGTTTTGACGGACAGCCACTTCAGCAAGGGAATACAGCGCATCTGCAGCTGCTATGGCTGCGGCGGTAGTTTGGATCCGGTCTGCCTGTGCAGCCAAATGCTCCCGGAGCCGGGTAAAGATCTGATATTCCAGTGCGGTCAGACGGTCCTTGGCGGTGAGAACTTCTTCCTCAAGCGCCTTCAGCTCCGGTGTGATATACCGTTCGTTGTTAGCAAGGGTTTGCTTGCGGATGTAATGGGCGGGAACTTGATCAATAAAGGATTTGGAAACCTCTATGTAGTAACCAAAGACCCGGTTATAACCCACTTTCAGCGTGCGGATTCCGGTTTTTTCCCGTTCCTGTGCTTCAATAGAAAGGATCGTGTCATGACCGCCGTTCATAATGCTGCGCAGACGGTCCGCCTCCGGATCTGCACCGTCGCGGATGAGCTTTCCTTCCCGAATGGTGATGGGAGGATCGTCCACCAGTGTGTTTTCGATCAGCTGAGCGCAGTCGTCCAGCGGGTCAATACTCTGAGCCAGCTTTTGGGCAAGAGGAGAGGTAAGCTGTGATAGCTGCTGCTTGACGGCGGGAAGTGCGCGAAGACCGCCGGCCAGTCCTAAAAGATCCCGCCCGTTTACCGTGCCGGTGACAATGCGGGTTGTTACACGCTCCAGATCGGTAATATCCTTCAGGGATTCCTGCAGTTCGCCCCGGTGAACGGTGTTGCTGACCAGCTCTGCCACCAGGTTTTGACGGCGGTTGATCTCAGCAGCATCCAGCAGAGGCTTTTGCAGCCAGCTGCGCAGCATTCTGCCGCCCATAGCGGTTTGAGTCTTATCCAGGACCCACAAAAGGGTGCCTTTCTTTTCTTTGCTGCGCATAGTTTCTGTAAGTTCCAGATTTCTGCGGGCGTCCAGATCCAGTTCCATGAAAAGTCCGGTGGTGTAGTATTGGAGCTGACGAATATGGGCAAGATCGTTCTTTTGCAGGGTCAGCAGGGTTTGCAGCAATGTTCCGCTGGCAATGACCGTTTCCGGCAAACCTGCGATTCCAAGCTGTGAAAGAGATTGATCAAAATGTCTGTAAAGCAGGGCTTCAGCCTCAGCGAGGGAAAACTGCTCCGGTTTTCCTTCATCAACACAGCAATTCAGCCGGTGAAACAGCGTGTCGTCCAAAATGGGATCGTGGCTGCTGCTGCCATAACGGAGCACTTCAGAAGGGGAGAATCGGCCCAATTCAGAAGCGGCAGAGGGAATATCCGGGCAGAGCGTTGCGAAAAATGCACCGGTGGAAAGATCACAGAAAGCAAGTCCGATCCGACCGCCGTCGGCGTACAGACAAGCCATATAGTTGTTCTTGCGCTCATCCAGCATACAGCTTTCCGTAACAGTGCCGGGCGTGATGATGCGGGTGATGTCCCGCTCCACAATCCCCTTTGCCTGGGCGGGGTCTTCCATCTGCTCGCAAATGGCGACCTTATATCCTTTTGCAACAAGCCGGGCAATATAAGCATCCACAGAATGGTACGGCACGCCGCACATAGGGGTCTGTTCTTCTTTGGGCTTGTTCCGGTCACGGGAAGTCAGTGTCAGGTCCAGCTCTTTGGATGCCAACCGGGCGTCCTCATCAAACATTTCGTAAAAGTCACCAAGCCGGAAAAACAGGATGCAGTCTTGATTCCGTTCTTTGATCTGATAGTATTGACGGCGCATGGGTGTCATTTCGTTAGGAGCTGCAGCCATATTCAACATTCCTTTACTGTTGTTTTTATTGTTTGCTTAGTTCACCGGTCAAGCTCCAGGTGGAAGCACCGGTGATTTTGATCTGCGCAAAAGTGCCGACCAGAGATTCCGGACCGGAAAGCCTTACAAGGCGTCCGCCCTCTGTGCGTGCAGTGAGCTGCTCTTTGTCTACACCGTCGATCAGGCATAGCATGGTTTTTCCGATGTATGCATTGTGGATCTCCTCGGAAATGCCGTTCTGCACGGCACAAAGCCGGTCAAAGCGACGGTTTTTCTCTTCTTTGGAGGTGGGGTCCGGCATGGAGGCGGCAGGTGTGCCGGCTCGGGGAGAAAAAATAAAGGTGAACAGAGAATCGTAGCGTACTTCCCGGATCAGGGAAATTGTTTCTTCAAATTCTGCTTCAGTCTCGCCGGGGAAGCCTACGATCACATCGCTGGTCAAAACCAGCTCCGGCATTAAAGATTTGGCATAGCGGATCGTTTCCAGATATTTCTCCCGGTCATAATGGCGGTTCATAGCCTTCAGTACCCGGCTGGAGCCGGACTGGAAGGGCAGATGCAGCTGTTTGGCGATCTTTGGGTAAGCGGCCATGGTATCAAACAGTTTTTTGGAGGCATCTCTGGGATGGCTGGTCATAAACCGAACAAGGAACGTACTGGGAAGCTGAGCGATTTTTGCCAGCAAATCGGAAAAATCGATGCCCTCATCCAGATCCTTGCCGTAGGAATTTACATTCTGTCCCAAAAGGGTAATATCTTTCACGCCGTTTTCGATCAGGGTGCGACATTCATGGAGGATATCCTCGGATTTCCGGCTGCGTTCCCGTCCCCGAACGTAGGGGACGATGCAGTAGGTGCAGAAATTGTTGCATCCGTACATAATCGATACCCAAGCCTTCAGCTTGTTGTCCCGAAGCTGGGGCAGACCCTCTGCGATCGAGCCGGGTTCGTCTTCTGTAAAATAGGTACGTTTTCCGGTGCTCAGTACCTGGTGCAGAAGCTGAGGAAATTGCCACAAATGGTGGGTGGAAAATACGCCATCCACATGGGGATAGCTCTTTTTGATCCGGTCTACCACCTGTTCCTGACCTGCCATACAGCCGCACAGAAAGATCTTCTGCTCCGGGTGGCGGCGTTTTGTGTGGGTCAATGCGCCCAGATTGCCAAATACACGCTGCTCTGCGTGTTCCCGGATGGCACAGGTGTTCATAATTACTACATCTGCGCCCTCGGCGGTGTCGGTGATGGCGTAGCCGCTTTCTGACAGCAGTCCCCGCAGACGCTCGGAATCGGCTTCGTTTTGCTGGCAGCCATAGGTCTCTACATAAGCCCGGGGAGTGATTGTCCGGCTGCTCCAATATGCGCGTATTTGACCGCAAACGGCAAGCTGCTGCTGCAGAGCCTCCTGCGGAATAACGGTTGTTTTGGTTTCCATGTGAAGTACCTCAATATACACTTATATAAATTAAAATTTTATCATTTTTTCGCCTGAATTTCAAGGTCTGAATCGTGTTTTTTATAAAAAACAAAATAGGTCTTGTTTTTGAATATAAACCATGCTAAACTAACCTGAGTAATTTTGCCCTGCTTAGGAATGAAATGAGGCTGAATAGATGAATTGTAAAAATTGCAATGCCCGGCTGCCGGAAGGGGAAGCTGTTTGTCCCAACTGCGGCTTTCATAATAAAACAGTTTGGAAGCGGGTGCTGGCGTTTGCCTGCGCAGCAATCCTGCTGAGCGTGTTGGTATGCACCGCGCTTTATGCATTGGGGGTTGCGGATTTTGGATTAAAAGAGAATAATGCCCAATACAAAAACTCCTATACCGTTTCGGATAAAAAGGTGTTGAAGAAATCCAACACAGTGATTGCTACAGTAGGAGACCGGAAGCTGACGAATGAGCTGCTGCAGATCTATTACAGCATTGAAGTGGTTGAATTTATCACCAATTACAGCAACTATTTGGGCTATTTTGGTTTGGACTATACAAAGCCATTGGATGAGCAGTATTTCTCTGCTGCGGACAAGATCACCTGGCAGCAGAAGTTTCTGGATGGTGCGCTGAACACATGGTATATGTATGCTATTATGGATCTGACTGCCAAGGAGGAAGGGTATGTATACGATCAGGAGCTGATCAAGTCTATTGAAAATCTTCCGAACCACCTGAAGGAATTGGCAGAAAAGAATAAATACAGCTCTGCCCAGGAGATGATCGAGGCGGATTTTGGCGCTGCCTGTACGGCGGAAGCATACCTGCAGTATCTGTCTGAATACTATAAGGGCGTTGCTTTCTTGAGCAGCAAGTATGATACCATGACACCCACGCAGCAGGAGATCGATACGTACTTTGCGGAAAATCAGAAAGAGTTGGAGCAAAACGGGATCAAAAAGACCTCCGGCAAGTATGTGGATGTACGCCATATTCTGATCGAGCCGCAGGGTGGCAAAGAGGACGAAAAGGGCAATGTGACCTATTCTCAGGAGGAATGGGACAAGTGCGGTGCCGAAGCGCAGGCGATTCTGGATGAGTGGCTTGCCGGTGAAGCCACGGAAACCAGCTTCGGCGAACTTGCAAACAAGTATTCCAAGGATCCCGGATCCAACACCAAGGGCGGTCTGTATGAACAGGTTGCTGCCGGAAAAATGGTCGAAGAATTTGACGCATGGATCTTTGATGAGAGCCGTGTTCCCGGTCATTACGGTTTGGTAAAAACAGAGTTTGGCTACCACGTGATGTATTATGTAGGCAGTGAGGATATTTGGATCTGTGAGGTTCGCAATATGATCCTTTCTGACCGCACGGATGCGTATATTCAGCAGGTTCAAAAGGGTCTGCCGTTAGAGGTTACCTACAAAAATATCGTTTTGGGCCAGCTCGTACTGGAGTAATAAAAAGAAAGAAGCGGCTTCGCTTCTTTCTTTTTATATGCCTTTGAGTGGAATGCTGTGGAAGATCTCGGCAGTGATCGCCCGGTATTGTGCTATATCAGTGGTTTTGCGCAGACGCTTTTCCAGCTTTTCACAGGGTTCGAACTGACGGATCAGCAGCCCCCAGTGCTCCTTCAGGCGGAACATAGCGTTTCGGGAATTGCCAAAGGCAGACAGATATTCTTCCAGCAATGCGTTATAAAATGCTTCCAGTGCCGGTACAGTAGTGCCGCCGGGCGTGAGCATACCGGGATCTGCGATCAGTCCTCTTCCCAGCATTACCGCTTTTATCTGCGGAAACCGGGCGCAAAATGCCTGGATTTGTGAAACAGAACGCAGGTCGCCGTTATAGCATAGGGGCAAGACACTGTTTTCTGCGGCGTATGTAAAAGTGTCAAGATCTACCGTGCCCTGATAAAATGCGTTTCGGACACGGGGATGGATGATCAGCTCCGTAACGGGGTATTGATTGAAGATGTGCAAAAGCGCAGGGAATTCCGCTGCAGATTCGTAACCGATCCGTGTTTTAATGGATAGTGGCAACGGACAATGGGTGCATATTCGGTCCAAAAACGAATCCAGCGCATCCGGATCCCGCAGCATACCGGAGCCTTTTCCTTTGGCAGTAACAGTGCCGGACGGACAGCCTAAATTCAGGTTGACCTGGGTATATCCTAAATCTGCGCACTGCTGTGCCATCCAAAGAAAATCCTCCGGGCACTTTGTAAGAAGCTGAGGGATGACGGTGAACCCAAGATGGTCTGCAGGCGGCAGCTCACGCTTTTCCCGGGGGGTGAGGGCTCGGTGGACGGTAGGAGAGAAAAAAGGTGTGTAATATCGGTCCGGACCGGGAAAGTATTGATGGTGAAGACGGCGGTAAATATGATCCGTCAGTCCTTCCAACGGTGCAAAATAATACTGCATATAAACTCCTATGTTGAAAAACGGTGCGCCCGAGGACGCACCGTTTAGCTTTAGATCTCCATAATAACAGGCAAGATCATCGGATTGCGCTTGGTGGTCTTGAACAGATAGCCGCTCAGGTCGTTCTTGATCGCTGTCTTTATTGCTGTCCAATCCCGAACGCGTTTGCGGCTGCAGCGGTCAATGGCTTCCATAGCAACCTGCCGCAACTCTTCCATCAGCTCCTCGGATTCTTTGACGTAAATAAAGCCTCGGGTGATGATGTCCGGACCGGTGATCACAGAACCGTCTTGACCGGAAATGTTTACGCAAACCACGATCATACCGTCCTGTGCCAAATGCTTTCGATCCCGCAGAACAACAGCACCCACATCGCCGACGCCCGTTCCGTCAACAAAGACCTTGCCGGCAGGGACAGTGCCGTTCAGCTTGCAGGTCTTCGAGGATAATTCGAGCACGCTGCCGATCTCTGCGATGCGGACATTTTTGGCAGGCAGTCCCATCTGCACAGCCAGCTTGCCGTGGATCTGCAAATGACGCTGTTCACCATGGACAGGAATAAAAAATTTGGGCTTGCACAGTGCATGCACGATCTTCAGCTCTTCCTGACAGGCGTGTCCGGAAACATGCAGACCTTCACTTTTTTCATAAACCACCTCTGCGCCTTTTCGGTACAGCTCGTTAATGATTTTCGATACCGCTTTTTCGTTGCCGGGAATTGCAGAGGCGGAGATGATGATCCGGTCACCGGATACAATATCGATCTGCTTATGGGTGGAAAAGGCCATGCGGTACAGAGCGGACATGTTTTCGCCCTGAGAGCCAGTGGAAACGATAACGACCTTGTTTTTTGGAAGACTTTTTATTGCGTTCAGATCCACGATGGTGCCTGCCGGCACTTTGATATACCCCAGTTCCTGGGCGACCTTGAGCATATTCTCCATGCTGCGGCCGGTAACGGCAACCTTTCTGCCATAGCGGTGCGCGGTTGCCAATACCGCTTGTATGCGGTGCATATTGGAGGCAAAGGTGGTGACGATGATCCGCTGGTCGCAATTCTTGAACTGTCGGTCCAGACCCTCGGCTACAACATTTTCACTGGGTGTATAGCCCGCCCGCTCCACGTTAGTAGAGTCACACAGCAGTGCAAGTACGCCCTGATTGCCCAGCTCACCCAGACGTGCCAGATCGGTCATACCGTCCTTCGCCGTGGGATCGATCTTAAAATCGCCGGTCATAACGACGGTGCCTACCGGTGTGTGGATCGCGAAAGCCACGGCGTCTGCAATAGAATGGTTCACATGAATAAATTCCACAGTAAAACAGCCTGCTTTCACAACGTCACCGGGCTTGTGGATCAAAAGCTTTACCTTGTCAGCAAGCCGATGCTCCTCCAGCTTCAGACGGATCAGACCGCAGGTCATGGCAGTGCCGTGAATGGGACAGTTGACCTGCTGCATACAGTAGGGAATCGAACCGATGTGATCTTCGTGTCCGTGGGTAATGAACATGCCCCGCAGCTTTTTCGCGTTCTGTGTCAGGTAGGAAAAATCCGGGATGACCAGATCAACGCCGTACATATCCTCGTCCGGAAAGCCTACACCGCAGTCTACGACGATCATATCCTTGCCGTATTCCAGAACAGTAATATTTTTTCCGATCTCATCCAAACCGCCTAAGGGAATAATTTTTAATTTCTCTGCCAAATGGGAAAACTCCTTTCGAAATTGCATAACAAAATTGGCAGCCGTATGAGCCTGTTCCAGCCCTGTAACGCCGGACAATACTCAAATTCGCCTGCAATATATTCTGTTTTATATGTGACTGTGCAGATGCACAGCGGTGTTGCCCGGGTCTGCCCACCCGACGCTTTGCACCAATAGTATAACACGTTTTTTGTAAGATGTATACAATTATTTTTTTGCTACCTTTTGACGGTTGCCATAAAAGTCTGTGAAATAGCTTCAAAAATACAATAAACTGCAAACTTGGCAAAAAGATGGTTGCACCTTTACTTGATGTTTGTTATAATAGAGAATAATAGGCTTAATATGGGTTCTATACGCTTTGAAAAGGAGGCGGCATATATGAATAAAAGACTGGGGAGACTTTTGCGGCCCGGAGCAGGATTCTTTTTTGCGTTTTTAATAGGCTTTGCCGCTGCCGCGGGGCTGATGCAGTATTATGTCCTCGCAGGTGTGGAGCTGGGGATCACAGCACTGCTTCTGACGCTGTATCTGATCGGCCAGGGGCAACGCCGCAAACAGCTGCGTAAGTATCTGGCAGAGCAGCTGGATGAGACAAAGGGAATTACAGGCGGCAGAACGCCTTTTCCGATGCTGACGGTTCGGCTGGAGGATGATGGGATCGTGTACGTCAACGATGCCTTTGCCCGGCTGACAGGGTTTCAGGACACAATGAATGAAAAACGGGTGCAGGATGTACTGCCGGGCTTTTCTACTTCCTGGCTGTCTGCCAATAAAACTGAATACCCTTATGATGTAACTCTACAGGGGCGGCGTTATCGAATTTACGGCACAGTCGTTCAGGCGCAGACGCAGCAGGAATGTCGGCTGGGCGTGATCTATCTGACAGATCTTACAGAGCTGTATCAGGTACGGGATGAGTACATCCGGTCCCGTCCGGTGGTCTCCATTATTTTGGTGGACAATTATGAGGAGCTGACGAAAAACCTGACTGAGGGCGCAACTTCGGCATTGAACGCCAAGCTTAACGATGCTATTACCCAGTGGACAGAATCCTATCACGGTCTGCTGCGCCGTTTGGAGCGTAACCGGTTTTTGTTTGTTTTCGAAAAAAGAGACCTGAAGCGTGCCATTGAGGATAAGTTTTCTCTGCTGGAGGATATCCACGAGATCACAAGCCCCTCCGGATTGGCTGCCTCCATCTCCTTCGGCTTGGGTGTGGATGGCGAAACCTTTGAAGAAGCTTACGACTTTGCCGCGTTGTCTATTGAAATGGCACTGAGCAGAGGCGGTGATCAGGCGGTGATCAAGGACCGGCTGAACTTTAACTTCTACGGCGGAAGAACAAAAGAAGCAGACCGCCGCAGCAAGGTTCGTTCCCGGGTGACGGCAAATTCTCTGATGGAGCTGATCGGGCAGAGCAGCCAGGTTTTTGTGATGGGTCACAAAAATGCGGATCTGGATGCACTGGGATCGGCAGTTGGCATCTGTTGTTTGTGCCGAAAGAAGGGTAAGCAGGCATATATTGTTTTAGATTTGCAGAACAATTTGGCAGAGAAGCTGATCGAGGAGCTCCGCCAGGCTGATGAGTATAAAGATGTTTTTATCTCCGGTCAGGAGGCGCTGGTGCTTTGCGATAATCGCAGCACGCTGATTGTTGTGGATACCAACCGTCCCGATCAGGTAGAGAGCCGGCACTTGCTGGAAGCAGTTCCGAGAGTGTGCGTAGTGGACCATCACCGTCGTGCGGCAGATTATATCAAGCCGGTTGTGGTGAATTTGCATGAGCCCTATGCGTCCTCTGCGGCAGAGTTGGTGACGGAATTGCTGCAGTATGCAGTAGAAAAGAAGGATGTACTGCCTATTGAGGCGAAATCTCTGATGGCCGGCATTTTCCTGGATACCAAGAGCTTTAATGTGCGGACCGGTGAGCGGACCTTTGAGGCTGCGGCATATCTGCGGCAGCTGGGCACGGACACAGTGGAAGTGAAGAAGCTGCTGCAAAACGATTTTCAGGATACGATGTCCAAGTATCAAATCATTCGCGCTGCCCGGCTTTACCGGCAGGAGCTGGCAATTGCCGCCCTCAACACCGGAACCTCCCGGACATTGGCGGCGCAGGCAGCAGACGAGCTGCTGAACATCTCCGGCATTACAGCCTCTTTTGTTCTGTATCCGGATGAAGATCAGGTGATCATTTCTGCAAGATCTATTGGTGATGCCAATGTGCAGATGATTCTTGAACCGCTGGGCGGCGGCGGAAATACGGCAACAGCCGGTGCGCAGATCAAAAACAGTACGGTCAAGGATGTTCTGGATGATTTAGTGGCATCCATTGATAAGTTCTATGAAGCATAAGTAAGGAGTTTGATTATGAAGGTTATTTTACTGCAGGATGTGAAAGGAAAGGGCAAGAAAGGGCAGATGCTGGAGGTATCCGACGGCTATGCCAGAAACTATATGCTGCCCCGAAAGATCGCGGTAGAGGCAACTGCTGACGCGGTTAACACCATGCGGATGAACGATAAGGCAGCTGCCGAGAAGGCGGCAAAGGAGCGGGCAGAGGCAGTTGAGATATCCAAAAAGCTGCGGGAGATGACGCTGGTCGTTATGGCAAAGGGCGGCGGTGCAGGACGTCTGTTTGGCTCTGTAACCAATCAGGAGATCGCCGATGCCTTGAAGGCACAGTCCGGTATTGGACTGGACAAGCGGAAGATTGTGATCGCTGATCCGATAAAAAGTGTCGGTACCTATACGGTGCAGTGTAAGCTGGGTTATGAGATCACAGCGCCCTTAACCGTCAAGATTCAGGAGAACTGAAAATAATAAAGTTGGATTAGAAAGAGGGGAGATATACATGGATGAGGAACTGATCAACCGCCAGCTGCCCCATTCGCTGGAAGCGGAGCAGTCGGTGCTGGGTTCTATTTTGATTGACAGCAGATGCTTGACCGACGTGATCGGTATTTTGCGTCCGGAGGACTTCTATTTACAGCAAAACCGGGAGATCTATGAAACGATCTATACCATGTTTAACTTCTCCGAAACGATTGACCCGGTCACCGTGCTGAACAAGATGCAGGAGCTTGGCGTTTATCACGAAAAGTCCCGGGAATATATTCTCCAGCTGATGGAGATCACGCCCACTGCAGCCAATGCGGTGCGGTATGCCAATATCGTGCGGGAAAAGGCTATGCTCCGGGGATTGGCTGATGCGTCTTCGGATATTTCGGAAATGGTATACGCCCAGCTGGGCACAGCAGAAGAGATTCAGGAACGAGCGGAAAAGCTGCTTTTTGATCTGCGCAAGTGGGGTCGAAGTGATTCCATGGAGCATATTGGCGTGACGCTCCATAAAGTGTTTGACCGGCTGACCGAGCTGAGCCAATCAGATTCGGTGATTCCCGGTATGTCTACCGGTATGCGGGATCTGGATAAAAAGATCAACGGTCTGAACAATTCGGATCTGTTGCTTGTAGCGGCAAGACCGGCAATGGGCAAATCTGCTTTTGCGCTGAATTTAGCGCTGAATGTGGCGAAAAAGTACAAGAAGACCGTAGCTGTTTTTAATTTGGAAATGTCCAGAGAGCAGCTTGCGATGCGTCTGCTCGCCATTGAGAGCTTTGTGGACGGTCAGAAGATGGCTACCGGTAAGCTGACAGAGGAAGAATGGAGCAAGCTGTGTATGGCTTCCGCTGCCTTGAGTCAGACGGATATTCGAATCGATGACAATCCCTCTATTACAGTAGCGGAAATGAACGCAAAGTGCCGCCGACTGGATAATCTGGGTCTTGTGGTGGTGGACTACCTGCAGCTGATGAACGGCTCCGGCTACGGAAAAGGCGGAGATAACCGCGTCACGGTAGTTGGTGAGATCTCCAGAAGCATGAAGATTATGGCCAAGGAACTGAATGTTCCGGTTGTATGCTTGAGTCAGCTTTCCCGTGGACCTGAAAGCCGAACGGACAAGCGACCCATGCTTTCTGACTTGCGGGAATCCGGTGCCATTGAGCAGGACGCAGATGAGGTGCTGTTCCTGTACCGGGATGAGTATTATAATGAAAACTCTGAGGATAAAGGCGTTGCCGAGTGTATCGTGGCCAAAAACCGCCACGGTGAGGTAGGTACGGTGAAGCTCCAGTGGGTTCCTCAGTACCAGACCTTTACAGACCGGGAGTGGAAACATGCTGAATAAGCTGCTGGAGTGCGTTCGTCGTTACGAGTTGGTGCAGCCCGGTGATCAGGTGGTATGCGCTGTCTCAGGCGGAGCGGATTCTGTAGCAATGCTGTGGGCGTTTTGGCTGCTCCGGGAAAAACTGGACATAACCGTTACGGCCGCTCATTTTAACCACGGTCTGCGTGGCGCGGAGTCAGATCGGGATGAAAGATTTGTCCGGGATTTTTGCGACCGGTTCGATATTCCGTTTTGCTGTGGACGTGCACAGGTCACGGCGGGGAAGAAAGGACTGGAGGCTGCTGCCAGAGATGCCAGATATGCATTTTTGAAGACGTTACCCGGAAAGATCGCTACTGCCCATACAGCAAATGATAACGCGGAAACGGTTTTAATGCATCTTGTGCGGGGGACGGGGCTGAAAGGTCTTGGAGGAATTGCGCCTGTAAACGGGATGCTGATCCGTCCGATGCTGTTTGTTACCAGGAAGCAGGTGCTTGCGTTTTTGGAGGATTATCATCTGGACTTTGTAACAGACAGCTCCAATGAGGAGGATCTGTTTTTGCGGAACCGGCTGCGTCATCACGTGATGCCCCTTCTGGAGAAGGAGAATCCCCGGCTGGCAGTAAACCTGTCTGCTATGGCACTGGATCTGCGGGAAGATGAGGCAGTGCTTGACCGGCTGACAGAGATACATCAGATGCTCGATGTTGAGCAGCTGCGGAAAATGCCGGTGTCCTTGCGGCGTCGGACGCTGAGTGCGTTTTTAGAGCGCAGCGGCGTGCGGGAACCGGAGCGGGAGCATGTTTTGCTGGCTGAAAGCTTGGTTTTTTCTCAAAAGCCGTCTGCCCGTGCCAGTTTTCCCGGCGAGGTCACAGTTGCCCGAAATTATGATCGGCTGGAAGCCGTGCTGAATAAGCAGCAGCTTGATGGCATAGCGCTGCAATGTCCCGGAATAACGGAGATTCCGGATTTGAATCTGCGGGTGATCTGCGATGTAGCAGAATCCTGTGTGTTTGAGGCAGACCGCTTTACAGTTGTGCCGCAGGGGCAGCTTGTTCTGCGGAGCAGACGCTCCGGGGACAGTATGCGGCTTCCAGGTGGAACAAAAAGCTTAAAGAAGCTGTTTATTGACCGAAAGATTCCTGCGCTTCGGCGGGATCGGATCCCGGTAATAGCAGATGATTTGGGTGTGCTGGGTGTCTTTGGCTTCGGTCCAAATTACGACAGGACTCCAAAAGATTTACCCGGAATACAGATCCGCTTTGAAAAGCTGGAAGGCAAATAGAATAGAGAGCATAAGGGGATAAAGATATGAATCAGGATATTAAACAGATCCTTCTGACGGAAGAACAAATTCAGTCGAAGGTCCGGGAGCTGGCACAGCAGCTGTCTGAGGAATACGCCGGAAAGGATCCGGTTTTTGTGGGCGTGCTGAAAGGTGTTGTCATGTTTTTTTCGGATGTGGTGCGGAATGTGCAGATCCCGTGCCAGCTGGATTTTATGTGGATATCTTCCTACGGCAGCGGCACTACCAGTGGCTCAATGAATGTGAAGAAGGACGTATCTGCGGATCTGAAGGGACGCCATGTTGTGATTCTGGAGGATATTTATGATACAGGAAATTCGCTGAATTTTACCTATCATCATCTTCTGAGTAAAGAGCCTGCTTCTTTGAAGATCTGCACGCTGTTGGATAAGCCTGAACGCAGAAATCCGGCAGTAACCCTGAAGCCGGACTATGTGGGTTATGTGATCCCCAATGAATTTGTGGTAGGCTACGGACTGGATTACAATGAGCACTATCGTAACCTTCCTTATATCGGCGTGTTGAAGCCGGAAGTGTATCAATAAGCTCAAACCGTGAAGGAGAACTTGATTTGAAAAAACGCAGAGTAATTGGCATTGGCGTGTATGTTCTGATCCTGCTTCTTGCATTTTCCTGGATGCTGGGACTGTTTGGAGACGGGCGAGATAACCTTGCATATTCTGAGGTCGTGTCTTTGTTCCAAAAAGAGCAGGTTAAAAGCTTTATAGCAGAGGGCAACGATCTGTATTTGGAGCTGCATACGCCCTACAACGGCAAGCTGAAATTGCTTACCACAATTTCAAGCGCAGACGGATTCCGGCAGGAGCTGTGGGAGCTTTTGCAAAGTCAGGCGCAAAAGGGTGTGCTGGAAAGTTATGATTTTCTGCCCGCCGATGAAACAGGACCCTTTGACTACATCTTGCCTATTGTGATCGCTGGGTTGGTACTGCTTCTGATTTGGATGTTTTTAGCCGGACGGGCAAATCATTCCAATCCGATGGCAGGTTTTGGGAAAGCCAAAACGCAAAATGGAACACCGGCGGGGAAGAAGATCACCTTTGATGATGTAGCGGGTGTGGATGAGGAAAAAGCGGAGCTGCAGGAGGTTGTGGATTTTCTGCGCAATCCGGAGAAATTCACCCAGATCGGCGCAAAGATCCCCCACGGAATCCTGCTTGCCGGCCCTCCCGGTACAGGCAAGACTTTGCTTGCAAGGGCAGTTGCCGGTGAGGCGGATGTGCAGTTTTTGGCCATCTCCGGTTCTGATTTTATGGAGATGTATGTGGGTGTTGGCGCAAGCCGTGTCCGCGATCTGTTTGAACAGGCGAAAAAAATCGCGCCTGCAATCATTTTTATTGATGAGATCGATGCAGTTGGCAGAAAGCGCGGCTCCGGCTTGGGCGGCGGTCACGATGAGCGGGAGCAGACGCTGAACCAGCTGCTCGTAGAAATGGACGGCTTTGGACGGACTGAGGGCGTGATTGTTTTAGCAGCCACCAACCGCCCGGATATTTTAGATCCGGCACTGCTTCGACCCGGTCGTTTTGACCGACAGATCTATGTAGGCGCACCGGATGCCAAGGGTCGTGAAGAGATCTTGAAGGTCCACGCCAAGGACAAGAAGCTGGACGGTTCCGTGGATCTGCGGACCGTTGCGTTGGCAACCTCCGGATTTACCGGCGCGGACCTGAGTAACCTTCTCAATGAAGCGGCAATTATGGCAGCAAGAAGTGACCGTCCGGTGCTGAATATGCAGGACCTGAATGAAGCAATGATGAAGATCGTTGCCGGACCGGAGAAGCGCAACAGAGTGCGCCTGGAAAAGGACCTGCGGCTGACTGCGATCCATGAAGCAGGTCACGCGGTTGCAATGCACAGCCTGCCGGATCATGATCCGGTTCACCAGATTTCCATCATCCCCCGAGGTCAGGCACTGGGTCTGACATGGACCCGTCCCACTGAGGACAGCACCCATTTGACCCGAAATGAAATGTACTGTCAGATCGTTGGTCTGCTGGGCGGACGGGTGGCAGAAGCGTTGTTCCTGCAGGATATCTCCACCGGTGCTTCCAACGATATTGACCGGGCCTCTAAGCTGGCGCGTGATATGGTTGGACGCTACGGAATGTGTGAGGCGTTGGGTACTGTTTCCTATACCGGGGGCGATGAGCTGTTTATTGGCAGGGATTACCAAAGCACCAAGAGCTATTCTGAAAAGGTAGCCGGCACGATGGACGATCAAGTGAAGCAGCTGATCGATCGGGCTTACAAGCACTGCGAGGAGATCCTTCGTCGGGATGCGGATAAAATGAAGAAGGTCGTGGAATTTCTGCTGGAGCACGAAACCATGACCGGCGCGCAATTTGCTCAGTGTATGGACGGAAAAGAAATTGAGATGGCATCCGACACTTCGTTATTTGACGCATATAACACAGAATCATAATTTATCGGGGAGCAGCATCCGGTGGATGCCGCTCCCCGATTTTTTGCAGTTACAGTGCATAAAAATAGATGGCGATAAATTGAAGCAGGCTGCCTAAAACAACAAAGATGTGAAAAATGGCGTGGATCCAATGCCGTTTTGATCCAATACCGTACAGGATCGCGCCAATGGTGTAAACAATTCCGCCGGTAAGCAGGAACAGAAATCCCGGCATGGTCAGGACATCCAAAGCCTGCTCTAGAAAAAAGATGATACCCCAGCCCAAGACAATATAGCAGATCATAGAAAATACCGTGTACTTTTTAAGGTCAATGGCTGTCAGCGTTGCGGCGAGGATCGCAAGTGCCCATTCTGCGGTTAGAAGACCCCAGCATAGTACAGGATATTTTGGGAGAAATGCTGACAGAAGAATCGGTGTATACGTGCCGCAGATTAGAAAATAAATGGTGCAATGATCAATAACCTGCATAACTTTTTTACCTGTACCGGAGTGCAAGCCGTGATAGACGCTCGATACAGTATATAGAGCGATCATAGATGCGCCGTATATTGCAGAGCCGATCACACCGGGGATATTTCCGCTTCGGGCTGCGCGAATCACACAAAAAATAAGCACAAGAACACCCAACCCACCGCCCACAATGTGGGTGATCATATTCATAAGCTCCTCGCCGTTCGTATAATTTGGCAGACAGCGGTCTGCCAGCTTGGTTCGTTTTTTCATAAAGTCACCGCCTGTATTAGAATGCTTGCATTATAGCACAATCAACGCTGATATGTCCCTACTGTTGAAAACGGACGCTCTCCCGGAAGAAGAATTGACACTCTACAACTGGTAGAGTGACGCAACTTGTGCAAACTGCACAAAAACCGAAGTGAAAATTTGGAACTGTAACAACTTATTTACAATAAATTTTCGTGCTTATTTCAGAAATCTATGATATAATGGTACAGGCGGCAGGATGGCAGCCAATGTATTGCAGAAAAGGAGCGGCTATGAATAATATTCTCTTCTTCCTGACACCGAAGGCTCTTTGTGCTTTCGTTTATGATGATTTTACAATTCGTCAGGCATTGGAAAAAATGGAATCCGCAGGTTACGCAGCGTTACCGATACTTAGTAAGCATGGGGAATACAGGGGGACGTTGACAGAAGGCGATCTGCTATGGGCGTTGAAGAATATGTGCTACATGGATATGCGGCAGGCGGAAGCCCGGCGTATTATGGAGATCAACAGAAGAAAAGATCATGTTCCGGTTCGTGTGACCACGACCATGTACGATCTGGTCCAGCGGGCCAGCTCTCAGAATTTTGTTCCGGTGGTGGATGATAAGGATACATTTATCGGGATCGTGACCCGAAGCGCCATCATTAAATATTGTTCAGAGCACTTATTTCCGGAAGATTGATGTAACCGCCGCCCCCAGTGGGCGGCGGTTTTCCGGTATTGAAAAATAGCTGTGAATCTGTTAAAATATACAAAAGTATTTTTGGAGGACCTGTATGAACGACGAGAAACTGAAGTATCAACTCGGCGCGAATATTGTTTTATACCGCAAGCGAATTGGTTTAACCCAGGCAGGCTTGGCGGAGAAGCTGAGCTACTCTGATAAGGCTGTGTCCAAATGGGAGCGGGGAGAATCTGTTCCGGATGTGCTGACGCTGGTGCAGCTGGCGGAACTGTTCGGTGTTACGGTGAACGACCTGCTGCTGGACCCTGACGCATTGCCGGAGCACACCTCAAAGGTTGAAAAGGTCATGGAAAAGGCAGTGGAAAAGACTCTGAAGCGCAAGGCAGACAAGGGAATCATTTTGGGGCTTTCCACAGTGCTTGTTTGGTTTGTGGCACTGCTGATCTTTGTAGTGCTTTCTACGATCGGACTGCCTAAAAGCTGGATCGCGTTTTTCTATGCAATACCGGCCAATGCTATTGTGCTGTTGACACTTCGATCTGCGTGGCACGATTTTCGTTGGAATCGGTTGCTGGTCTCCGCAATCATGTGGGGCTCACTGCTGAGCATCCATGTAACACTGTTGGTCTTCTTTAATTTTAACGCATGGAAGATCTTTTTGCTGGGAATACCCGGTCAGATTGCTGTTTTTTTGTGGTTTCGGATGTTCCGTCCCGCAGACAAGGAGATAGACAATGGATAAGAAGACTCTGCGTCAACAGATCCGGGAACTGAAACGGGGAATGACACTGGAGCAGATCAGTCAGGCGAGTGCCCGGCTGATGGAGGCGTTTATCAATACGTCCCAGTATAAAGAGGCGAAGAGTATTTACGGATACCTGCCTTATAATCAGGAGGTCCGCACATGGTCCATTTTGGAGCGGGCGCTTCAGGACGGTAAGCGAGTGGCTGTTCCGAAGATCTATGGCGATGATATGAGGTTTATATATTTATCAGATCTGTCACAGGTGGAGAAGGGTTTTGGAGGAATCCCGGAGCCTGTTGGAGATGGACCTGTCGCAGATGACCGGACTGCCCTGGTGCTGATGCCGGGATTGGCATTTACAAAAGACGGAGATCGGATGGGTTACGGCGGTGGCTATTATGACCGCTTTTTGGCGAATGAGCCGGCACATCCAACGGTTGCTTTGTGCTACGATTTTCAAATCGTAGAGCATATACCCACAGAAGATTATGACGTACCGGTAGATCTGGTGCTGTGGGCTTAAGGAGAAAGACATGGAATATATTGCAGTATTGCTTGTTGCGGCACTGGTGTTCGGTGCGTGCTGCCTGATCGATTTGGGATTTCGGAAGCTGTTCCGCAATCAGCAGGAGCATAGAAGCGGACTGGCAGTTCGGTTGAATAAAAAATACGGATCGATCGGGTTGATTCTTGCGGTGCTTGGCATTGCGGCGCTGTTTGAGGGAGGCTGGGTGCTGGTTACAGGCGGCTGTCTTCTTGTTGCGCTGGGTATCGGACTGGTGGTCTACTATATGACCTTCGGCGTGTTTTACGATACAGACAGTTTTGTGCTCACCACCTTTGGAAAACGCAGCCGGACTTATGCTTATAAGGATATTCAGGCACAGCAGCTATACAACAGCTATGGCAGCGTGGTGATCGAGCTGTATATGACAGATGGACGGACGGCACAGCTTCAGACGGGAATGGTTGGAGCCTGTGATTTTTTAGACTATGCAGCTGCCGCGTGGCAAAGACAGACCGGACGGAAGCAGGAGGACTGCGGGTTTTATGATCCGCAGAACAGCTGCTGGTTTCCGCCTGTGGAGGGATGACTATGCACATTCCAAAGGGATCTACCGCACAGCTGGAATTGGTTGGATTTGAGGAGGCGTTGAAGGCTTCCAATAGGACCAATCCGGATTATGATGTTGAAAAGTGGCTGTATGTTCCGAGTGTTTATTCGGAATACCGTTACATATTAGGCACAAGAGGGAAAAATCCCCTGATCTGCATCGGGATCAATCCATCTACGGCACAGCCGGAGGATTTGGACAATACCCTTAAATCTGTGGAACGGATTGCGCTGGGAAATGGTTTTGACAGCTTTTTGATGTTTAATGTGTATGCCCAGCGGGCAACGGATCCGGATCATATGGAAAAGGTCTGTAATTTACAGCTGCACCGGGAGAATCTGAAAGCCTTTCGCTATATTCTTTCCATCTCCAAAGCCCCTGCTGTTTGGGCGGCGTGGGGAACGATCATAGAAAAGCGGGATTACCTTTCTAAATGTGTGCAGGATATGGTCAGGGAGGGTGAATCCTTTGGGGCGCAATGGTATTGCGCCGGAAGGTTAAGCAAAAAGGGACATCCCCATCATCCTCTGTACTTGCGAAAGGATGAAAAGTTGAGACCCTTTGATGTAAAGGGATATCTGAAGGAGGTTTCAGATGGTTGGAAATCAATGTGAAACCTGCTGGTATTATGATTACGATGAAGAATATGATGAATACTACTGCTTGATGGATCTGGATGAAGACGAGGTGTATCGAATCCGAACGTCCAACAGCAGCCATTGTCCTTATTACAGGCAAGGCGATGAATACTATCTGGCAAGGAGACAGTAAGGTGAAAAAAGCGTTTGTGATTGTATTGTGCCTGCTGCTAAGTGCGTGCGGCGCAAATACAGGAGATATGGAGTCGTCTGAAAGCACACAGATGGACCAAGGTGGTTTGTATGACCCCGGTCATGTGCTGGAGCAGCAGACACAGGGCGCGGTGCAGGTGTATCCTTTGGGAGAGCTTCGCTGCACAGGTATGACCTCGGTGGGTAATAAGCTGCTGCTTATACGCGATGGTCATGAGCTTGTGCTTCTTGACAGAGAATACTGCCAAACTGCCGCGATGTTGGATTTGGAAAAGCCGCTGAGCATCGCAGGTATGGGATTTACGGTTGCGGATACCGGCGTTGCCTATTATGATGAAGCGACTAAGAAGATTGTGCGGCTGAACCCCATTCTTCAAAAAAGCGCAGAGTATGCGCTGCCTGACGATGTGGTGGGCGTTCCCGCGATCAGTCTAGGAAGTCAGGAGATTTATTACCGCACACAGCAGGAGCTGCGTGCGCTGAGCATGCAGACCGGCATTTCACGGCTGCTTTGGAATTTTGGCGATACTGACATGGAGCTTACCGGCACGCATTTTGACGGTTCGGTGCTGGTTTGCCGCGTTACGGACAGTGCCGGCACACAGAAAATGCTGTATTTGTCTGCCCAAACAGGACAGACCCTGAGTGAAGATCAGGCGCTTTACGGACTGCAATCCTACGAGGATGCATATTTTGTCCAGCGAAAAGACGGACAGGTGACACAGCGGATCTTCGGCGTGAAGGACGAAGTTCCCAAGAGCCTGAACTTGGAAGGCGAGGACGGAAGCTTGGTTGCTGCGCTGCGGCAGAACGGCGTGGTCCGGTATAACGCTGAGGAGGATGGTCTGCACCTGTGGTTTTACGATCTAAGTTCAGGGAAGAATACTTCTGCGGTAACGCTGACCGGCGTATCCAATCCGGAAATATGGTATTCAGACGGTCAGTATCTGTGGATCATTGCTTATGAGCAGGACAAACAGATGCTTTACCGATGGGAAGTGCAGGGGTCTGCCCTTGCAGAAGAAACGGTCTATACCGGTCCGCTGTTTACATATCAGAACCCTGACAGCGCAGGATTGAAGCAGCTGCAGGATCGGGTTGACGCAATGAACCGGAAATACGGAGTTCAGGTTTGTATTTGGCAGGATGCGCTGAAGCAGACCGGCGGCTATTCCATAACCGGAGAGCATCAAATCGTACCTATTGCATCCATGCTGGATCGGCTGGAGGAAGCATTAGCATTATTCCCGAATGATTTTCTGAAGCAAACGGTGGAAGCAGGAAGCGTCCGGGTATGCGTGGTACGGGAAGTTGAGGGCGCGGATTTTGCGCAGTTTTGGGCAGATGGTAATTGCAACATCGCCATTTCTCTAAATGCGGACGTAGCTTCTGCGTTCATCCGGGGGCTGGCCTACGGTGTGGACAGCCATGTGATGGGCAACAGCCGGGATTTTGATACCTGGAAGGATCTGAATCCAAAGGGATTCACATACGGACAGATCAAGGATCAGTATTTGGATGGAGAAAACCGGGCGTTTGTTGACACCGAAGCGATGAAAAACCCCTATGAGGACCGCAGTCGAATGATTGCCTCTGCCATGATGGAGGGTAATGAAGCTGTGTTCACCTCCAAGATTATGCAAAATAAGCTTCTGCGGATCTGTCAGGGAATCCGGGAAGCGTACGGCTTGGAAAAGAGCAAAGAGACCTACTTCTGGGAACAGTATTTGAACCAATCTCTGGCATATACAAAATAAGAAAAGCCCTCGATACTGAACGGTATCGAGGGCTTAAATTGTGTCAAGAAAACCACCAGCGGATCGCCGCCCTTACATCTAATAAAAAATGATTTTAAGGGGCATTGCAGTATTTGCAATGCTTTTTTGCATAAAAAGACCTCGATACCGTTTTGGTATCGAGGTCAAATTGTTTAGAATGATTAACCCTTCAGAGCCTCTTCAACAGCAACAGCCACAGAAACGGTCATACCGACCATGGGGTTGTTACCGGCGCCCAGGAAGCCCATCATTTCCACGTGGGCAGGGACGGAGGAAGAGCCGGCAAACTGAGCGTCACCGTGCATACGGCCCATGGTATCAGTCATACCGTAGGAAGCAGGACCTGCTGCCATATTATCCGGGTGCAGGGTACGACCGGTGCCGCCGCCGGAAGCAACGGAGAAGTACTTTCTGCCGGTCTCCATACACTCTTTCTTGTAAGTGCCGGCAACGGGATGCTGGAAGCGGGTGGGGTTGGTGGAGTTGCCGGTGATGGAAACGTCAACACCCTCATAGCGCATAACCGCAACGCCCTCACGGACATCGTCACAGCCGTAGCAGTTAACAGCGGCACGCTCGCCCTTGGAGTAGGGGATACGATCCACGATCTTCAGCTCGCCGGTATAGTAGTCAAACTGGGTCTTCACATAGGTGAAGCCGTTGATCCGGGAGATGATCTGCGCAGCGTCCTTGCCCAGACCGTTCAGGATGACCCGCAGCGGCTCCTTGCGAGCCTTGTTGGCAGAACGGGCAATGCCGATCGCGCCTTCGGCGGCGGCAAAGGACTCGTGTCCTGCCAGGAATGCGAAGCACTTGGTCTCATCCCGCAGCAGCATAGCACCCAGATTGCCGTGACCGATACCGACCTTCCGGTCCTCGGCAACAGAGCCGGGAATGCAGAATGCCTGCAGACCGATGCCGATGGCTTCAGCAGCCTCAGCTGCGTTCTTAACACCCTTCTTCAGTGCGATCGCAGCACCGACACAGTAGGACCAGGCAGCGTCCTCAAAGGCAATGGGCTGAATGCCCTTTACGATCTCGTAGGGATCGAAGCCCTTGGAAACACACAGCTCACGGCAAGCCTCAACGGATTCCAGACCGTACTGAGCCAGAACGCCATTGATCTTGTCGATTTTTCTTTCGTAACCTTCAAACAAAGCCATTGTAGCGTCCTCCTCTTATTCGTGGCGGGGATCGATGTACTTAGCGGCATCTGCGAAACGACCATAAGAACCCTTGGCCTTCTTCAGAGCCTCGTTTGCATCGTCACCCTTCTTGATGAAGTCCATCATCTTACCCAGGTTGATGAACTCGTAACCGATGATCAGGTTGTCCTCATCC
>JAFSDV010000016.1 GCA_017436035.1 Oscillospiraceae bacterium
TTAATCAGTGGGTCCCCGGTTCGAGTCCGTGAAGGTGCACCAATGGCCCGTTGGTCAAGTGGTTAAGACAGCGGCCTCTCACGCCGTTAACATCGGTTCGAATCCGGTACGGGTCACCAGCTCCTTGCCGCATGACACAAAGTTCCATATCATGCAAGCATGATATTCCACCAGTGTCATTGCTCGTCGCTTCCGCTCGCAAACACTTCGCTGGTTTGCTGCGCGGTAAGGGAAAAACGATATTAGAAGTCGTAAGACTTTTGATATAAATGATGGTTCAAGCCATCCAAACAAGTTCGTGTTGATTGTCATGTGGGTCCACCTGTTCCCATCCCGAACACAGAAGTTAAGCACATGTACGCCGACAATACTTGGCGGGCGACTGCCCGGGAAGATAGGTAACGCGAACACAAGAAGCTCCACTACTTTGGTAGTGGAGTTTTACATATTTGGATGGGAACAGTGGACTGTCCACCTGTTTCCGGTTGGGGTGACCCGGTGCGCTCCTCGGCGCGAACGCCGTCGTCGCACACCGACCCCTGCCCACGCTGCGCCCTCGCTGCATCCGCCACAGGCGGCGCTCGGGCTCGCGGCCATCCCGAACACAGAAGTTAAGCACATGTACGCCGACAATACTTGGCGGGCGACGCGCCTGTTGCGGTGCCCGAAAAAATCTGCGGGCTTACGCTGGTCCTTGATTTTTTCGACCGCTGCCACTCGCTCGCCTCCTTCCTCCCGCCACTGGCGGCAGTCGGCTCGCTCCCCCGGGAAGATAGGTAACGCGAACACAAGAAGCTCCACTACTTCGGTAGTGGAGTTTTTGCATATATGTGTATGTGCTTCTTGCGGAAGAACAGACAAACATGTATGCAGGGCAGTGGTTCTGTTGCAGTTATAAGTAAACTTTGTAAAATAAGCAGATCTGTGATATACTATTATTATACATATCTGAAGGAGCTGTGCTATGAACTTATACATCAAACAAAAGGTGTTTTCCTGGGCAGACCGTTTTGCGATCTATGACCAGAACGGCAATCCGCGGTACTATGTAGAAGGGGAACTGTTTACATGGGGAAAGCGGCTGCATTTATGTGATCTGAATGGAAATGAACTTGCCTATATTCAGCAAAAGGTATTTTCTTTTTTACCCAAGTATTATATATTCCGAAACGGCAGACAGGCTGCAGAGGTAATGAAAGAATTTACTTTTTTGAGTCAGGAGTATAGCGTTGATGGGTTTGGGTGGAAGGTTTTTGGCGACTTTTTTGCCCATGATTATCAAATTTGCGCTGATGACAGGCCGATCGTTACTGTATCAAAGGAATGGTTTTCCTTTGGTGACGCTTATCAAGTGAGCATTGCTCCTGAAATTGATGAAGTAGCTGCTGTTTCTGTTGTTTTAGTGATTGATGCCTGTATTGAAGCAAGCCAAAATAATTGATCTTCTGCAATTCTGCGGTTTAATTTTAACAGGGTTCTTAAATTTAAGGAATCTTCATAAAATAGTACTTTCGTTTTGACCTGATGTGTGCTATAATATCTTGAACAATACTGTGTACTTGCGGTGTTGAATGGACATAATTTTTACCATGTGAGCCGAAAAGCTGACACAATGGAGGGTATACAATGGCAGATAACATGAAAAAAAGGAAGCGCGTGCCCCGGCAGGATTGGATACCTGAATGGCCCCTGCAGTTGCTGTATCGGGTGTGGCGAGCAATTTTTGCTGCGTTGAAGATTGGCATAGGTGCTGCAGCAACAGTGCTTTTGATTTGCGTGGTCTGCGGTTTTGTTTTTGTGGGGATTCTGGGCGATTATCTTCAGGATGACATTTTGCCTATGGCAAATCTGAACATTGAAGATTTTGATTATGAACAGAACTCCTATCTGTACTATGTGGACGCGGAAGGTCAGATTCAGGAATATCAGAAGGTGTTCGCAGAGACCAGCAGCAACTGGGCGGATTATGCGGATATTCCAAAGAACTTGATTAATGCAGCCATTGCCATTGAAGATCACCGGTTTAATCAGCATCAGGGCGTGGACTGGGTAACAACAGTTAAAGCTACTGCCCGGATGTTTTTTGGAGATTCTTCGGCAGGCGGCTCCAGTATTACTCAACAGCTGATCAAAAATCTGCTGCTGACAGAGGACGAAAGCGCGGATGATGTTACGGTCCAGCGAAAAGTACTGGAAATCTTCCGGGCAATACAGCTTGAGAAAAGCTATAATAAAGAAACCATCATGGAGCTGTACCTGAACTTTATCTATTTGGGTCAGGGCTGCCGTGGCGTTCGGTCTGCGGCTGAAGTGTATTTCGGCAAAGAACTGGAGACACTGACGCTGGCAGAGTGTGCCAGCTTGATTGGCATTACAAATAATCCGTCTTTGTTTGATCCGTACAATAAGGAAGTTTTCACTTACAAGGGCGAGCAGATGAACGGTATGGAGAGAAACCGTTACCGTCAGATGCTGGTACTTGGCGCGATGCTGGAGTACGGAATGATCACCCGTGAAGAATATGACGAGGCTGTGGCACAGAAGCTTGTGCTGAAGAACGGCATTGATGATGAAGATCGGCTTGCCCGTTGCCCGAACACAGAATGCGGATATAAGGGCACAGTAGAAAACTTCAAGCAATCCGGCGGAAAGTACTACTGTCCTCAGTGTAATACGGAAACATTGGTGGACAAAAGCGCTTCTCAGGAAACCTACAGCTGGTTTGCTGATCAGGTTTTGGAGGATGTAGCAAAGGAGCTTGCGGCAGCCAGCGGTATGAGCTGGAATAATGCCACCAAGGAGCTGATGCTGCGGCAGATTCAGAAGAGCGGTTATCATATTTATACCACGCTGGATATGTCTGTTCAGAAGCAGGTTGATAAGATCTATACAGATCTGTCTCAGATCCCGGATGCCCGCGGCGGTCAGCAGCTGCAGTCTGCGATTGTGATTGTGGATAACAGAACCGGTGATATTGTTGCGCTGGCCGGCGGTGTGGGAGAGAAGAGCGGCTATCACGATTGGAGCCGCGCTACGGATTCCAAGCTGCAATCCGGCTCGTCCATTAAGCCTCTTAGTGTTTACGCTCCCGCATTTGAGCTGGGCGCGATCACGCCGGCTACAGTCATCACAGATCTGCCTATCCGTTATGATGAAAATTCCGGCGCATGGCCGCTGAATGATGACCGGAAATATCAGTTTGCCCGGACGGTCTTCAGCAGTGTCGTATCCTCTGTGAACGCAGTTTCTGCCAACACCCTGGAGAAGATCGGTATCAATTATTCTTACAACTTTGCCAAGTATAAATTTGGTCTGTCTACACTGGTGGATCAGTATGTAGATCAATCCGGCGTATATCACTCGGATATGGACAGAGCACCGCTGGCCTTGGGCGCGCAGACCTGGGGTGTTACTGTTCGGGATATGGCTTCCGCTTTTGCAACCTTCTCCAACAGCGGAACATACCGGGAAGGCAGAACCTTTACAAAAGTCTATGACAGCGACGGTAAGGTGGTTTTGGACAACACGCAACATTCTACTGACCTTTTGAGTGAAAAGACAGTGGATTATATGAGCTATTGTCTGAACAATGCGACCATCAGCGGTACAGGTTATGAAGCAAGGCTGAACGGAATCGATACCGCCGGCAAGACCGGTACTACCGGAGACAACAAGGATAAGTGGTTCTGCGGGTATACCGGATACTATACCGCGGCGGTCTGGTGTGGCTTTGATATACCGGAGTATATCCGTGTTAGCGGAAATCCTGCAGCACAGCTGTTTAAGAAGGTGATGCAGCCGCTGCACAACGGAAAAACAAATGTAAAGCTTTACGACGAAGAGAAAATGGTAGAGATCTCGGTTTGCCTGGATTGCGGAAAGCTGGCCACGGAAGCTTGCCTGAACGATGTGCGCAACGGACTTGTTAGCCGTGTAGCTAAGGCTTGCGTTTACGAGGAGGATGTGATCACAGAAACCTGCAGATGTCATATAGAGCTGGATTACTGCGTTACCGGCAATGGCGTTGCAAATGAATATTGCCAGCATTTTGCGCAAGCGAATTCTTCTGCGACCATTTCCAAAAAGTCCCTTGTTTTGACAACACAGGCAGAATTGGACGCGATGATCCTTGCAAAAGACTACAATTTGAATCCTGCCTATTTGATGGATGAATATATCTATCTGGTATCTGAGAACGGAACTGGCGTGCCGTTTAAGGGCTTTAACAATAATATCAATCAGTTCAGTGATTTGCCTTATAAGGGCTGTACGGTCCACACCAAGGAGGCTTGGGAGCAGTATCAGGCACAGCATCCGTTAGAGCCGGCTGAGCCGGAACCCAGCTCAGGCGATGATGACTGGTTCTGGAATTTGTTTGAATAACACTTGAGGAGACAGAAATGATCTGGATGTCTGACGAATGGAAAGACTACGAAATACTGGATGCAACAGACGGTGAACGACTGGAACGGTGGGGAAAATACCTGTTGGTCCGGCCTGATCCGCAGGTGATCTGGAGCACACCCCACGGAGAACCGGGATGGAAAAACTACGATGCCCGTTATGTGCGCTCCTCTACCGGTGGTGGACACTGGACGGATCACAGTCTGCCGGATCGGTGGCAGATCCGCTATAAGGACTATCTGACATTCAACGTCAAGCCTATGAATTTCAAGCACACCGGTGTCTTTCCTGAGCAGGCAGCCAACTGGGACTTTATCCGGGAGCAGGTAGCATCTGCCGGACGGCCGGTAAGAGTGCTGAACCTGTTTGCTTATTCCGGCGGCGCAACGTTGGCTGCTGCTGCCGGCGGTGCAGAGGTCTATCATGTGGATGCATCCAAGGGCATGGTCGCCTGGGCGAAAGAAAATGCGCAGGCTTCCGGATTGGCAGACCGACCCATTCATTGGATCGTGGATGACTGCGGAAAGTTCATTCAGCGTGAAATTCGCAGAGGCCGCAGATATGACGGCATTATTATGGATCCGCCCAGCTATGGCCGCGGACCAAGCGGAGAAATATGGAAAATGGAAACCAGCTTCTATCCCTTTTTGCTGGAGGTTGGAAAGCTGTTGACTGAGAATCCGCTGTTTGTAATTATTAATTCCTATACGACCGGTCTTGCACCCTCTGCGGTGGGTTACGCCTCGGATGTTGTATTCGGTTCCGTTCGGGGTGGCAGCACCGCAGTTGGTGAGCTGGGACTTCCGGTGCGTTCATCGGGTTTGATGCTTCCCTGCGGCGCGGCCGGTAGATGGACTCCATGACAGGAGGAATAAGTTTGAACACAGCAATCCATACAGAGCATTTGGCATATAACTATCCGGGCGTGGACGACACGCCCGGCGTTGCCGTATTTGAGGATCTGAATTTACAGATCCAAGAGGGGTCATTTGTAGCGATTTTAGGCGGAAACGGATGCGGAAAATCCACCCTTGCCAAGCATTTTAACGCTATTTTACTTCCCTGCGGAGGCAATGTTTATGTTTGCGGTATGAACACAGCCGACGAAGAAAAATTGCTGCGTATTCGCCGCAGCGTGGGAATGGTATTCCAAAACCCGGATAACCAGATCGTTGCAAATGTTGTTGAAGAAGATGTGGCTTTTGGTCCGGAGAATTTAGGCGTAGCAAGTCCCATGATCCGCCAGCGGGTTGATCATGCGCTGAAGCAGGTGGATATGTATGAATATCGGGAACACGCGCCCCATTTGCTGTCCGGCGGTCAGAAACAGCGTATCGCCATCGCCGGCGTGATCGCCATGGAACCGAAGTGCATCGTTTTGGATGAACCTACCGCGATGCTGGATCCCAAAGGCAGACATGAAGTGATGCAAACCATTTGCAGATTAAATCGGGAGAAGGGAATCACGGTCGTATTGATTACCCACCATATGGATGAAGCAGCCCAAGCCCAGCGGGTTATCGTGCTAAATCAGGGGTCTGTTTTG
This sequence comes from Oscillospiraceae bacterium, assembly GCA_017436035.1. Lineage (GTDB taxonomy): Bacteria > Bacillota > Clostridia > Oscillospirales > Oscillospiraceae > Faecousia. The sequence continues at coordinate 5,951 of JAFSDV010000016.1, forward strand.
CTGGACGGCGCACCGCGGGAGGTGTTCTCTCAGGTGGAGAAGCTCCATGAAGTCGGCTTGGCTTCGCCGGAGACGGTGGAGCTGTGCTGGGAGCTGAATAAAGAGGGATTTGAGCTGCCGCTGGAGCAGCTGAACGCAGAGGAATGTGCGCAGACACTTTACGAGAGGCTGAAGGTCTGACTCACAGGAGGAATCAACATTGACACCTATTTTACAGGTTACGAACTTAAAACATATATATAGCGCAGGTACGCCCTTTGAGCATGTGGCACTGGAGGATGTTTCATTTTCTGTATTCCCTGGTGAGTTTATCGGTGTGATTGGACATACCGGCTCCGGTAAATCCACGTTGATGCAGCACTTAAACGGACTTTTGAAGCCCAATTCCGGCACAGTCTGTCTGGATGGCAAGGATATTTGGTCGGATAAAAAGCTGACAAGACAAAGCCGGTTCCGTGTAGGATTGGTATTTCAGTATCCGGAATATCAGCTTTTTGAGGATACGGTCTATAAGGATATTGCGTTTGGTCCGAAAAATATGGGATTGACGGAACAGGAGATCGACCGCCGGGTACGGGAAGCAGCAGGGTTTGTCGGTATTTCAGAGGAACAGCTGCAGGTGTCACCCTTTGATCTGTCCGGAGGTCAGAAGCGGCGTGTGGCGATCGCCGGTGTGATCGCCATGGAGCCGGAGGTTCTGATTTTGGATGAGCCTACTGCGGGCTTGGACCCGGAGGGCAGGAAGGAGATTCTTGCCAATATTGAAGGCTACAGAAGGGCTAAAAATGCCGCTGTGATGATGGTGACCCACTCCATGAGCGACGTTGCCAGATTAGCAGAGCGGCTGCTTGTGATGAACGGCTCCCGTTTGGTTATGGACGGAACACCGAAAGAAGTATTTTCCCGTTCCCGGGAGCTGCTGGAAATGGGATTGGATATCCCGGAGGTAACCCAGGTGTTTCTCAAGCTTGCACAGCTGGGACTGCCTGTTGAGCCGGTATATACGATGGAACAGGCAGTTCAGGCACTGAAACAGCTGAGGGGAGGTAATCTCCATGCTTAAGGATATCACGTTGGGTCAGTATTTCCCGGGAAATTCGCCGGTTCATCGTCTTGATCCCCGGACGAAGCTTATAATGCTGGTGATATACATCGTGGTTTTATTTGCTGCCGGAAGCTGGATATCTTATGGAGTCGTTTTTGCTTTTTTGGCTGCAAGCATTGCCATTTCCCGGACACCGCTGAAATCCATCGTCAGGGGCTTGAAGCCTCTGGTGCTGATTCTGGTTTTCACAGGTATACTGAACCTGCTGTTTACCGGCGGTGATACGGTGCTGGTTTCTTTTTGGCGGATCACCATTACACTGGAAGGTGTGGAACGTGCCCTGTTTATGATGTCGCGGATTCTGATGCTGATCGCGGGAACATTCTTACTGACCTATACCACGTCACCAATTGCCTTGACAGATGGTTTAGAGTCCCTGTTAGGACCGCTGAAAAAGCTGCGGTTGCCGGTGCATGAGCTTTCCATGATGATGTGTATTGCTTTGCGGTTTATTCCCACGCTGATAGAAGAGACCGATAAGATCATCTCAGCCCAAAAGGCAAGAGGAGCGGATTTTGAATCCGGAAATCTCCTGCAGCGTGTGAAGGCGCTGATCCCGATTTTGGTACCACTGTTTATCAGTGCGTTCCGCCGTGCCGATGAATTGGCAACTGCAATGGAGTGTCGTTGCTATCAGGGAGACCAGGGGCGTACAAAAATGAAGCTGCTGCACTATCGGCTGGTGGATCTGAAGGCGTTTGCCCTGGGTGCTGTACTGATTGCGGCAGTGTTTACGCTGCGCAAATTCGGTCTGTGAGGTAGCTATGCGGAATATTGCGTTGTTTTTGACCTATGAGGGTACAGCCTACCATGGCTGGCAGGCACAGAAAAATCTTCCCACGGTCCAGCAGACCTTGGAAAAGGCGGCGGCAATGGTGGTCGGACATCCTGTCCACATTACAGGCTGCGGAAGGACAGACGCAGGTGTCCACGCCAGATGGTATGTGGCGAACTTTCGGACAGAATCTACAATTCCCGTTGACAGATTGCCCTATGCCCTGAACACCCATCTTCCTGTTGATATTGCGGTAACAAAGGCGTTTGAGGTTCACGAAGGGTTTAATGCCATCGGCTCATGCTCCCGGAAGGAATATACCTATACGATTTATAATTCCCGGCTTCGTGATCCGTTCTATGTGAACCGCGCATGGTTCTACCCCAAGCATTTGGATGAAAGGATCATGCAGGCGGCGGCCAGCCAATTTGTAGGCACCCATGATTTTGCAGCCGTTCGCAGTGTGGGAACGAATGTTAAATCCACGGTCCGTACCGTATACTACTTTAATGTGGAACGGCATGGGGATCTCATTGAACTGAAGGTTTGCGCCAACGGCTTTTTGTATAATATGGCCCGCGCAATGGTGGGAACAGTCGTCTATGCGGCAGAGGGAAAGATCGCCCCGGAGGAAATACCCGGGCTTCTGGAGTCCGGAAACAGAACCGATGCCGGTCCGACAGTGCCTGCGGGCGGTCTTTACATGACCCATCTGTGGTACGATGATGGGATCGAGCGATTTTCCTGTCCGGAATGATTGATCCGGTCGAATCAAAATTCATAATTTGTTTTCTCTTTTGCGGAGTATTTGTGGTAGAGTAATTGGCACAGATAGATGCCGCACGAAACGGAGTGAGAAGCGTATGCAGCCTAAAATGTGCACAAAGTGCAAGAAAAATATTGCCGTTGTTTTTATTACCAAGGTGGAAAACGGCGTGACGATGAATGAGGGCTATTGCCTTAAGTGTGCCCGTAGTTTGGGTATTCCTCAGATTGAAGCCGCTGTGAAGCAAATGGGCTTCAGTGAAGAGGATTTGGACAGTCTCTCCGATGAGATGAGCAGTATTTTTGGACAGCAAGAGGATGGGGATGAGGAGCAGGAGCGGCAAACTGCTACATTTCCTTTGATCAATCAGCTGTTCGGTACTGCCGCGCCTCAGGATCGGTCCGATCTGCCCGCAAAGAAGGAAAGCGCTGATAAGGACGGATCGGAAAAGGATTCTTCCAAAGGCAGCGGCAAAAAGCATAAATTTTTGGATACCTATTGTATGAATCTGACCGGGCGTGCCAGAGAAGGCAAGCTGGACAAGGTAATCGGCAGAGATGTGGAGACGGAACGGGTTATTCAGATTCTTAACCGTCGACAGAAAAACAACCCCTGCCTGATTGGAGAACCGGGTGTTGGTAAAACAGCCATTGCAGAGGGCCTGGCACAGCGGATCGCAGAAGGTCAAGTGCCTTATAAGCTGCGGGATAAGGAGGTCTTTTTGCTGGACCTGACTGCCCTTGTAGCAGGAACCCAGTTCCGCGGTCAGTTTGAAAGTCGTATGAAGAGTCTGATCTCTGAGATCAAGGCCTGCGGAAATATTATTTTAGTAATCGACGAGGTCCACAATTTGGTGGGCGCAGGCGACGCGGAAGGCTCGATGAATGCGGCGAATATTCTCAAGCCGGCACTGTCCCGGGGTGAGATTCAGGTGATCGGCGCAACCACCTTTAATGAATACCGCAAGCACATTGAAAAGGATGCGGCGCTGGAGCGGCGTTTTCAGCCGGTCACTGTTGCAGAGCCCACCATTGAGGAAGCCTGTCAGATCATGCAGGGTATTGCCAAAAGCTATGCCCAATTCCATGGGGTCTACATTTCTCCGGAGATCGCACGGCAGTGTGTCATACTGTCTGAACGGTATATTACTGACCGGTTTTTGCCGGATAAGGCGATTGATCTGTTGGATGAAGCCTGTTCAGATGTGAACCTGCGCTGCAAGGAGATCTCTCAGCTTGCAGAGCTGAAAAAAGAGCGTGATGATTACGAGCTGGAGCTGCGAATGCTCAACGAAAATACAGAGGATCAGAATTATGAGCGTCTTGCGATCCTTCGCAGCAAGCTGTGTAAGCTGGCTGAACAAATCGAAGAGCTGGATCGTGTTCCGCCTCCGCCGGTCACCATGGAAAATCTGGCGCGGATTATTGAGCTGTGGACCAAAATACCCGCTTCAAAGATCAAGGCGCAGGAATATGAACAGATCAAGGGTCTTGCGGACAGACTGAAAGAGCATATTGTAGGTCAGGATCAGGCGGTAGAGGCAGTTGCAAAGGCTATTCGCAGAGGACGTGTTGGGATCAGTCCCAAGAAACGCCCGGTATCGTTCATTTTTGTTGGTCCTACCGGCGTAGGCAAAACAGAACTGGTCAAATGCCTTGCAAACGATTTGTTTGATTCTGTTGACGCATTGATTCGACTGGATATGTCGGAGTATATGGAAAAGCATACAGTATCCAAGCTGATCGGCTCGCCTCCCGGCTATGTGGGATACGATGAAGCCGGCCAGCTTACCGAGAAGATCCGCCGCAAGCCATATAGTGTTGTGTTGTTTGATGAGCTGGAAAAAGCCCATCCGGATGTGCTGAATATTCTGCTGCAGGTTTTGGACGACGGACGAATTACTGACGCTCAGGGCAGGGTGGTCAATTTTGAGAATACGATCATTGTTATGACCTCCAATGCCGGATCTGAGGGTCGTGTGGGTGGATTAGGCTTTGGAAGAACCGATGGAGAGCAGGTTCGGGAAAAGACTATGGCGGCACTGAAGGATTTTCTGCGCCCTGAGTTTATTAACCGGGTAGATGAGATCATTACCTTCAATCACCTGACGGAGGAGCATTTCCTGGGCATCGCGGATATTATGCTGCGGGAGCTGCAGGAGAGCTTGGCAGGACGGGAGTTGACCCTTACCTGGGATGAGGCGGTCAGATCGTTGTTGGTAAAGGAAGCATATTCTGTAACATATGGCGCAAGAAATCTGCGCCGTACCATTCAGCGGTTGCTGGAAGATCCCATTGCGGAGCGGATCATCGATTCCTTTGAGAATCCGATAACCTCTATTCATATCCGCGTGGAAGAAAATACGATTCAGGTCGAGACCAAATGATCTACACCGGAGGACGAAGTCCTCCGGTGTTTCCACATATTAAATATCAAATTCTCGGGATAGCTTGTCTGAAACTTTCCACGCCATATCCTCTACGGAGTTTGCTGCTTTCGCTGCAAGACGGCGTGTGGGGTTTGTTTTAGGCATCATCAAAATCGCAACTGCTCCGGCAGCAGCGCCGATACCCATGGTGATCGCCCATCCTTTTAAGTGCATATAAACGCCTCCTTATGATTTTATTGTGGCACGGATATTTTCCGTAGCGTTTTTAGTATGCCCATCCGCGAAAAATTCACTGATGGAAAGGTTTCACTCTTTTCATCGGAAAAAACGTGTGTTATAATAACAAAAAATGGTAATGGAGGGGTTCTTATGTCCGTTGATAAGCTGCAGCAGAAGATTCGCAAGCTGAAAAATCCGCTGGTCGTTGATCTGACACCTATTGCGGCAATGATCCCGCCGCAGTTGAAGCAAATTGCAGAAAGTGAGACGGAGCAGTATAGATACTTTTGCAATGGGCTGCTGGAGGGACTTAAGGGTGTTGTTCCTGCTGTTCGATTTCAGATGGGCATTTTTGCGCTAATGGGACCGGAAGGCTTGACACTTCTGAAAACCCTGATGGAGAATGCAAAAAAACAAGATTTTTATGTGCTTTTGGATGTGCCGGAAAGTCTTTCTGCACAGGCGGCGGAACTGGTGGCAAAACAAACGCTCCAATGGTCCTGTGACGGAATGATTGTTTCGGCATACAGCGGTAGTGATACGATTAAACCCTTTCTTCCGCTTTTGGACAAGGAAGGGAAAAGTCTGTTCGTTGTATTGCGGACCGCCAATAGATCCGCTTCAGAGCTGCAGGATCTGATGACCGGCACTCGGTTGGTCCATATCGCGGCTGCCGATACTGTCAGCAGACTGGGTGAGCCGCTGGTCGGGCGGTGCGGGTATTCTCAGCTTGCAGGTGTGGCTGCGGCAAATGCAGCCGAGAGCCTGCGGACACTGCGCTGTAAATATAACCGCCTGTTTTTGCTGATCGACGGCCTTGACTACAGCAACGCCAATGCTAAAAACTGCAGCTGCGGCTTCGATCAATTTGGTCACGGAGCGGCGGTTTGCGCCGGAGCTTCGGTGACGGCTGCATGGACGGAAGCACCGGGCAACGGAACAGATTATGTGACTGGCTCGGTGGAGGCGGCGCAGCGGATCCAAAAAAATCTGCTTCGCTATATTACGGTTTTATAAATGGAAATATGGCTGTTTCATATTCTGAAACAGCCATATGATTAACCGACTGACAGATTACCGTTGTCAGTGGCTTCGTTGGAGGAGCTGGGATCGTTTAATTCACCGGTCTCCTCTGTGCCAATGGTGTCTTCAGAAGCTGAAGGGTCCGGAACTGGGTCCAAAGTCGCGTTGGTGCTGGGCATTGGCAGGATCGTCGGTGTGTCTGTAGACTCCGTGGTGCTTTCTGTTGTGCTGTCGTTGCCTCTGCCGCCGCAGGCGCACATGGAAAAGGTAAGGACAAATACCATTGCAAGCAGTACAAGTTTCTTCATAACTATCCTCCTGTTTTTATGCTGCAGGACTAGTATTTCCGTTGCAAGACAGTTTAGACTGGAAATTTCAGTAAAAATTTCAATAAGACATTGCTATTTGAAGGAGATTCCTGTATAATGATGTCAGTATTTCAGAAAAGGAGAATGTTTTCTCATGAAGAAGCTCGTTGTTAAAAAAGATATTCCGTGTATGGCTTGTTTGGAGTGCGTTCGCGCCTGCTCCGTTTCGTTCTACAAAGAATTCAACGAGGATCTTTCCTGTATCCGGATTACAGCGAAGGGAAGCGGTGCAAAGCCCATGACCTGTATTCAGTGCGGAAAGTGCGCAAGAGCGTGTGAGGCGGGAGCGATTACGCAGAATCCCAAGACCGGTATTTACATGATCAACAAAAAACTCTGTACTGCCTGTGGTAAATGCGCAGAGGTATGTCCTATGCAGGTTATGGTCACACCGGCAGAAGGTCCTACGACGAAATGTATCGCCTGTGGCATTTGTGTAAAGGCTTGTCCGATGGAACTTCTGGAGATCGTGGAAAAGTAAATCTGAAAAGAAGCAGCCGAAGGGCTGCTTCTTTTTTGAGGGGAAGGATTTTACAGGAAATTCAATGCAGTACTATTTGCATATTGTACGGGGATATGATATACTGTTAATAATCATACACCCGGAGGCGTTTATGATGAACAGGACCGATTTGCAGCGAAAAATATCTGAAATTTTACCGGAAATTGAGTTGCGGTTTGATGAGCCGATGGCAAAGCATACCTCCTTTCGGATCGGTGGACCGGCAGAGGTTATGGCATTTCCAAAAAACAAGGAAGAGTTGGCTGCACTTTTAAAAACGTCCACTATTTTGGACTGTATTCCTGCTATACTTGGCGCAGGAACCAACATTTTGGCACCGGACAGAGGTGTTGAGGGTTTGGTCATCTGCCTAAAGGACTGCATGGGCGGCATGGAGCAGCTGGACGAGGTGCATATTCGGGTGGCTGCCGGTGTTACAATGACCCGGGCGGCGGTGTTTGCGGCTGGTCTGGGCTTGTCTGGTTTGGAATTTGCCCACGGAATCCCCGGAACGGTTGGCGGTGGTGTTTATATGAACGCGGGCGCTTACGGTGGGGAGATCTGTCAGGTATGCCAGAGTGTGGAAGTGTTGTGTGCGGACGGCAATGTTCGGAACTACACAAATCAGGAAATGGGCTTTTCCTATCGGCACAGCATTCTGGAAGAACAGAAGGATATTGTGCTTTCTGCAGTGTTTGTTCTTGAGAAAAAACCTGTTGAAGAGATCAGAGGGCGGATGCGGGAGCTGATGGAAAAACGCTCCGCGTCACAGCCTTTGGACCTGCCATCTGCCGGCTCTGCGTTTAAGCGTCCAGTCGGCGGTTATGCAGCGGCACTGATCGATCAGGCGGGCTTAAAGGGCTTCAGGATTGGTGACGCAGCTATTTCAGAAAAGCATGCAGGCTTTGCTGTAAATTTAGGCAATGCTACTGCTGAAGATATGCAGGCATTATTGCGTCAGGTTTCTGAGATCGTTTATAAAAATTCCGGTATTCGGTTGGAGCCGGAGGTGCGGATCTGGTAAGCTTGCAACCCGGTTGGCACGGAATAAACACAAAAATGAAGTTTTAGAGAGGAGATTCTGTATGGCTGCTTCTTTTTCCGGCAGCGCAAAGGCTGAGATTTGCCGCGGTATGGCGCAAAAACGCTGCTGTGCCCAAGCGGCCTGCTTCGGCATACTGCTGTTTTGCAACAGCTTCGGTGCTGATGGCATCCGGATTATTACAGAAAGTCAGGATCTTGCCCGGAATCTGCCTAAAATGTTTAAAAAAGCATTTGGATTAGAGTTTGATGTTCAGCCGGATTCGGATGCTGCCGGTAAGATGAATTTTCAAATTCTGAAGCCGGAAAAGATTGCGGTGATCATGGATGCCTACGGATTTGACATTCGGGATACCTTCTGCCTGCATATCAATTTGCCGGTGGTTGAAGAGGATTGCTGCAGGGCAGCATTTTTGAAAGGTGCTTTTTTGGCGGGCGGTTCTGTGACCGATCCGGAAAAGGGTTATCACCTGGAGTTTACAACCACTCATCAGGCTGTGGCAAGAGAGTGCTACAGCCTGATGGAGGAAGTGCTGGGCTTTTGTCCAAAGTCTGCAAAACGGGGCGGTGGACATGTGCTGTATATGAAGCAGAGCGAAATGATTTCGGACTTTCTGACTTTTCTTGGCGCGCCGGTGGCGGCAATGGGCATTATGGAAGCAAAGCTGGAAAAAGAGCTGAATAACAGAGTTAACCGCCGGTGTAACTGTGACGATGCCAATACTTCGAAAGTTGTAGAGGCAGCCCAGGAGCAGCTTGCTGCTATTCGAATTTTACAGGAAAAAGGGCTGTATCAACAGCTCCCACTGAAATTGCAGCAGGCAGCGACGGCCAGAACAGAGCATCCGGAGTTGTCGCTGACTGAGCTTGCGGCAATGATGGAGCCGCCGATCACGAAGCCGGCAATGAACCACCGCTTGAAAAAACTGATCCATATGGCACAGGAGGCGACAACATGAGTTTTGTTCATTTGCATGTCCATACTGAATACAGCCTTTTAGACGGTGCCTGCAGGATTAACGGCATTATGGACCGGGTGAAAGAGCTCGGTCAGTCTGCCGTTGCCATAACGGATCACGGCGTGATGTATGGCTGTATTGATTTTTATAAGGCAGCAAAGGCGGCAGGGATCAAACCGATTATCGGCTGTGAGGTTTATGCAGCGCGCCGGAAAATGGAGGACCGGGTACACGGTATTGACAACGATCCGTACCATTTGGTGTTGCTGTGTCAGAACAGAAAGGGCTATGAGAATCTGTGTCTGTTGGTTTCGGAAGCCTTTCTTCACGGTTTTTACGGCAAGCCCAGAGTAGATCTGGAGCTGCTTGAAAAGTACCACGAAGGACTGATCGCTACTTCTGCCTGTCTGGCAGGCGGCGTAGCCCAGCACCTGATGGCAGAGGATTATGAAGCTGCCAAGGCTTATGCCCTTCGGATGTCCGAGATTTTTGGGGATGGGAATTTCTATCTGGAGCTGCAGGATCACGGCATTGCGGAGCAGCGTCCTGTAAACCAGGGCGTAATGCGCCTTGCCCGGGAAACCGGACTGCCGCTGGTGGTTACAAACGACGCCCACTATCTGCGCCGTGAGGATGCGGCGATGCAGGATGTGCTGCTGTGTATTCAAACCGGCAAAACTGTAGACGATCCCAATCGAATGAAATTCCAGACTGAGGAATTTTACTTAAAAAGCGAGGACGAGCTGCGTCAGCTGTTTCCCGGTTGTGATGAAGCCTTTGAAAACACAGCGAAAATCGCAGACCGCTGCAACCTGGAATTCGAGTTCAATCAATACCATTTGCCGTCCTTCCCGGTACCGGAAGGCTATACAAATGAAGAATATTTCCGGAAACTGTGTATGGATGGCTTCCGGGAGCGGTATGCGGATCCTCCTCAGAGCTATCTGGATCGGCTGGAATATGAGATCGGTGTGATCAGCCGGATGGGGTATGTGAATTATTACCTCATCGTATGGGATTTTATTCGCTATGCGAAGGAGTCGGGAATCCCCGTAGGTCCGGGACGTGGCTCCGGCGCTGCTTCCATCGTTGCATACTGTATGCATATTACAGAGGTCGATCCGATGAAATATGCGCTGATCTTTGAGCGGTTCTTGAATCCGGAGCGGGTCAGTATGCCGGACTTTGATACGGACTTTTGTCAGGAGCGCCGCGGCGAGGTTATTGAGTATGTGATGCGCAAATACGGTGCAGACCACGTGGCACAGATCGCTACCTTCGGCACAATGGCAGCCCGGGGCGCGATTCGGGATGTGGGCAGAGCACTGAACTTTTCCTATGCTGAAACAGATGTGGTGGCAAAATTAGTTCCTACCATGCCACTGCACATTACTCTGAAGGATGCCCTGAATGTGTCACCGAAGCTGAAGGAGCTTTATGACGGAGATGATCGGGTCCGTCTGCTAATCGATACGGCAATGAGTCTGGAGGGAATGCCCAGAAACACCTCTACCCATGCTGCGGGTGTGGTTATTACCGCAGACCCGGTTTGCACCTATGTTCCCTTGTCCAGAAATGACGATACCATCGTCACCCAGTATACGATGACCACCATTGAAGAACTTGGCCTTTTGAAAATGGACTTTTTAGGCCTGCGAAACCTGACGGTCATTCGGGATGCAGAGGAACAGATCCGTCAATACCAGCCGGATTTTTCCATCGATCACGCCCCGGACGATGATCCGGATACCTTCCGTATGTTGACCGAAGGAAAGACGCAGGGAGTCTTTCAGTTGGAATCTGCGGGTATGACCGGCGTATGCGTGGGTATGAAGGCCAGCAGCATCGAAGATATTACGGCGATCGTTGCGCTGTATCGACCCGGTCCTATGGATTCGATTCCTACTTTTATCGAAAACAAGCTCAATCATAAAAAGGTGACCTATAAGACACCGATGCTTGAACCGATTCTGAAAGTGACCTACGGCTGTATCGTCTATCAGGAGCAGGTGATCGAGATTTTTCGGCAGCTGGGCGGATACACCATGGGTCAGGCCGACAACATCCGCCGGGCGATCTCCAAAAAGAAGCAAAAGGTCATTGAAGCGGAGCGGCAGGTGTTTGTATACGGTGATCAAAAGCAGGGAATTCCCGGCTGTATTGCCAACGGTGTGCCGGAGCAGATTGCTCAATCCATTTACGACGAGATCGTAGATTTTGCAAACTATGCGTTCAACAAGGCTCATGCCGTCTGTTATGCAGTGGTTGCCTACCAGACTGCGTATCTGAAATGTCATTATCCAAAGGAATATATGGCGGCACTGATGACCTCTGTGCTGGATTCTGCTGAAAAGATCTCCGGATATATCGCAGAGTGTAAGGATATGGGCATTGCAGTGCTTCCGCCGGATATCAATCATTCAGATGATCATTTTACGGTAGAAGGTGATGGGATTCGCTTTGGCTTAGGCGCGGTGAAAAATGTGGGCCGTGGTTTGATCCGGAGTATGGCATCCAAGCGCAGCGAGGGCGGACCGTTCAAGTCCTTGGAGGATTTTATTCAGCGGATGGGCGAAGGCGAGCTGAATAAGCGGGCGGTGGAAAACTTTATCAAGTGCGGCGCGATGGATTGCTTTGGATACCACCGCAGTGAGCTTCTTGCGGTCTATGACACCATGATGGACAGCATTGCATCTTCCCGGAAGAAGAATTTGGACGGACAGCTGGGACTTTTCGCCATGATGCAGGAGGAGGATCAGGCGGCTGCGATCCCTATTCCCAAGCTGAAGGAAATGAGTAAGGCAGACCTGATGCTTTACGAAAAAGAGACCACCGGTATTTATATTTCGGGACATCCCATGGATGATTACCGGGGTTATCTGCGCAACACCCATGTGATTGCCATCGGAAAGCTGATAGATGAAGAAAACAGCTTCCAGGATGATCAAATCGTCAGCGTTGCTGGAATTGTTCAGTCTGTAAAAATGAAAACGACCCGGAATAATTCCATGATGGCGTATGTTACATTGGAGGATGACACAGCCTCTATTGAAATGCTGGCGTTTTCCAATGTACTGAATCAGTACGGGGGTTACCTGAAAGAAAATCAGCCGGTGGTGATCACCGGAAGGCTGTCCCAGCGGGATGATAAAGACCCTCAGATTGTGATCAATCGGGCACGGCCTATTTCTGATTATGCCGAAGAGCCTGTGCAGCAGGTCACAAAAGCGGATATAAAGTCCGGTACGCTGTATTTGCGTTTGCCCGATCAGAATGAACCGCTGTTCGGAAAGGTGCGGGCGATCTTAAATATGTTTCCGGGAGATTGTCAGGCTGTGGTCTATTTTGAGGATACCAAGCAGCGCAGAGGCACCCGGTGCGCACTGGATGAGCGTATGATCCGGGAACTGACGAGCTTGTTGGGAAATGCAAATGTAGTAGTAAAATAGCTTTTCTTTTAGAGCTGATTATGCTATACTAATAAGAAGGAGGTGCTGCAAATGGGTAGAAAAAAACGGATATTTTGGCTGCTGCTTGCGGCATCCTTACTTCTTGGCGGCTGCAGCATGCGCACAGTCGAGCAGATGTATAAGCTGCCAAAGCGCTCAGAGGCCTATAATAATTTGCAGACTGCCATTGACAGTGCCATGGGCAGTTTGGAATATTGCGCGCCGCTGGCAGGTGAGAATCGGCAAACGGTACACATGGCGGACCTGGATGGAGACGGCGATCAGGAATTTTTGCTGTTCGCTAAAAGCAATTCAGAGCGTCCGCTTCGGATACTGATCTTTGACCTGATCGACGACACCTATGTCCATATGGACACCATCGAGAGCAACGGTTCTGCTTTTGATCAGGTGGAATATGTGCAAATGGATCGCAATGGCGGGGTGGAGCTGGTTGTTGGCAGTCAGCTCAGCAATCAGGTGCTGCGCTCCGTATCGGTGTATACCTTTTCCAATGGAGAGGCAGAACTGCTGGTTTCTGCAAACTATACGAAATTCTTGACGGTAGATCTGGACATGGACAGCTTGCATGAGCTGTTTGTTCTGCGTCCCGGACAGACAGACGGAGACAATGGCATTGCCGAGCTTTACGGCATGGAAAACGGCACAGTGGAACGTACCAATGAAGTGAATATGTCTGCGCCTGCGGACAAGCTTAAGCGGGTCGTGGTGGGTAAGCTCCACGACGGTGAGACAGCGGTGTATGTAGCCAGTGCGGTAGGAGATACCACGCTTATTACAGATGTTTATGCGTATACATCCGGCAGGCTTGCAAACGTTAGTCTTTCCAACGAGTCCGGAACAAGTGTCAGCACCATGCGAAATTATTATATCTATGCAGATGATATTGACAACGACGGCGTTGTGGAGCTTCCTTCTCTGATTCCTATGCTGCCCGGCGGCGAGGAGATCAACGGAATCAGGCGGGAAATGATCCGTTGGTATGCCATGCGGGCTGACGGTACAGAGGTGGACAAGCTCTACACGTATCACAACCTGGTAGGTGGTTGGTATTTGGAGCTGGATCAGCAGTGGATTTATCGGACAACTGTTATTCAGCAGGGAAACGGCTATGAGTTTATTCTTTGGACTGAGGATTACAGCAGCGCGGAATTGGCTGCGACAGTCTATGTGCTGACAGGGCAGAACCGGGAGGAGCAGAGCCGTCTGGGCGACCGATTTGTAGTATATAAAACAGATTCTGTTATATACGCTGCCAATTTAGGAACAGCCGCAGCCGAGTATGGGATTACACAGGAGTATTTGATCCGCGCATTCCGTCTGATCCAACAGGAGTGGAAAACAGGCGAGACATAAAGGGGTAGCATATGAAAAAAGTGTTGATTTTAGAGGATGAAGTAAATATCCGCAGTTTTGTTGTGATCAACCTGAAACGTGCCGGCTACGATGCTATTGAAGCGGGCACGGGTCAGGAGGCGTTGGACAGACTGAAGGACCATCCGGATATCGGTGTTGCGATCCTGGATATTATGCTGCCGGATATTGACGGGTTTGAGGTCTGTCGGCGGATTCGTGCCACCAATAAACAGATCGGCATCATTATGCTTACAGCCCGCACCCAGGAAATGGATAAAGTCACCGGTTTGATGACCGGCGCGGATGATTATGTGACCAAGCCGTTTTCACCGGCGGAGCTGACTGCACGGATCGATGCACTGTATCGCCGGTTAGGCGGAGACGGAAGTATGGTTTCCGAGCTGCTCTGCCAAGGACCGTTTGTGATGAACACCCGCAACCATACGCTGGAGAAAAACAATGTTCGTATCCGCCTGACACAGGTGGAATATGCGATTTTGAAGTTCTTTATGCAGAATCCCGGAAGAGCGTTATCCCGGGAGGATATTCTGTCCGCTGTGTGGGGCAGGGATTATGAGGGTGAACTGAAGATTGTGGATGTGAATATTCGCAGACTTCGTATTAAAATTGAGGACGATACAGCAAATCCCACTTTTATTACAACTGTATGGGGATTTGGCTATAAATGGGGCGCTTAAACGTCTGAACAACTGTTGTGAAAGGAGGGCGCGGAATTGCTGAAGATCAAGGGGCTTCGCAGACGCTGGCTGCTGAATACTGTGGGCGTTGTATGCTTAATGGGATTGGCTTGCGTTTTGGTGATCACGTCTGTGTTTGCTGCCAATTACTACGCGGTAATGGAATCGGATATGCGCTACCGTGCCCGTTCTACAACGGCATTCTTTTCGGACTACCTGAATCAGAGTTACAATGAATACTATCAGTCCTGTATCACTTATGCCCAGACCTTTGAGGATAAGGATAATATCGAGCTGCAGTTTATAAATGCAGAGGGCAGGATCGTTGCCTCCTCTTACGGATCCTGGGCAGGGCGTTCTCCTACGACCCCGGATATTTATGAGGCGATCAGTACTCGGGGTATCCGGACATATAAGGGCAAAAACCCACTGACCGGTGAGCGGATTATGGCAGTGTCCAGCCCGATGATCTACAGTAATGGAGAAGTGATCGGCGTTTTGCGCTACGTTACCTCTACCAGCATTATGGATCGTCAGATCGTTTATATTGCGTGTATTGCTATGGGCGCGCTGCTTTTGGTGCTCTTTGTGGTGTTGGTAAGCAGCAACTATTATATACATTCTATTTTAGTACCGCTGACCCAAATTATTGAAAAAGCGAAAATGATCGCCAGCGGCAGTTACGGTATTCAGATCCAAACAAAGTTTGACGATGAGATCGGTGAGCTTGCCGATACGATCAATGAGCTGTCCGTCAAGATCAACCAGAATGAAAAGGTCCAGTCGGAGTTTATTTCCTCCTTGTCGCATGAACTTCGGACACCGCTGACGGCCATTACCGGCTGGAGCGAAACGCTTTTGAACACCGAGGGTCTGGATGAAGGAACCCGGCGGGGTGTTGGCATTATTCTGCGTGAGGGAAAGCGACTGACTGAAATGGTACTGGAGCTGCTGGATTTTACCAGAATTCAGGATGGCCGCATGACGCTGAATGTGGAGCTGACGGACATCCGGTCTGAATTTGAAGATACGGTATTTATGTATGGAAGTCGTTTGGCACAGGACGGTATTACATTGGAATACCTTGAAAATGATGAGGATATTCCAGAAATATCCTGTGATCCCAAGCGAATGCGGCAGGTATTTTTGAATGTTTTGGATAACGCTGCCAAGCATGGGGGCGGAACAAAAATTGAAGCGGGTATTCATTTTCGGAATGAGATGGTGACGGTTTGCATTCGGGATTACGGTCCGGGCATTCCGGAGGATGAGCTGCCGCTGGTAAAGAAAAAGTTTTATAAGGGAAGCTCCAAGGTCCGTGGATCCGGAATCGGCCTGGCGGTCTGTGATGAGATCGTGGTTATGCACGGCGGCGAGCTGCTGCTGGAAAATGCAGAGGGCGGCGGTACGATGGTCACGATACAGCTTCCTGCATCTCTGTAAGAACAGAAGGAATCAGATCATGGCAAAAGAACAGTTTAAGACAATGATCGGTGGACAGGCACTGATCGAGGGAATCATGATGCGCGGTCCGGAAAAGGATGCGATTGTGGTTCGGGGAAAAGAGGGCATACAGGTTGAGGTTCAGCCCAGAAAACGGCGTCCGAAGAACTCTCCGCTGATGTGGCCGCTGATTCGTGGCGCGGTAACATTTTTTGATGCCCAGGTAGCAGGTGTTAAGGCGCTGATGCGTTCGGCGGATCTGACACCGGAGGAGAATCAAGAGGAAGAAAGCTCTAAATTTGATCAATGGCTGGAGAAGAAACTTGGAGAGAAGAAATTCCAAAGCGCATTGGTAGGAATTGCGGTGGCAATGGGTCTTGCAATGTCCGTTGTGTTGTTCTTTCTTCTGCCTATGGTGATTGTCAGCTTTTTTGACACATGGATTGATCAGGTGCTGCTGCTGAACTTGATCGAAGGCCTTGTTCGCATGGTTTTGTTTACCGGCTATATGCTGCTTGTGTCCAGGATGAAGGAAATGAAGCGGGTATTTGCCTATCACGGAGCGGAGCATAAAACGATCCGCTGCTATGAGGCTGGGCTGGAGCTGACCGTTGAAAATGTACGCAAGCAGACCAGGAAGCATCCCCGGTGCGGCACCAGCTTTCTACTGGTGGTCATGCTGCTGTCCATTCTGCTGTTTTCTGTAGCATCTTCACTGCTGCTGGCACTGATTCCAGGGCTGGGGGCAATGCGGGGCAGTTTTCTGTATCGGCTGATCATGATCCTGTTCAAGCTGCTGTTGCTGCCGGTGGTCGTGGCGTTCAGTTATGAGATCAACCGCTGGGTTGGCAGGCATGATAATTGGTTTACCCGTATCCTGACAGCACCGGGTCTGTGGTTTCAGAATTTTACCACCTACGAACCGGATGACGGGATGATTGAGGTTGGTATTGAGGCACTTCAGGCGGTACTTCCGGAGGAAGAGGGGACAGACCGTTGGTAAAAACGCTTTCGGAATTGTATCTGAATGCAAAGCGGGCATTGATGGCTTCTGAGGATGAGCAATATGCCGGCTTACTGGCAAGAAATCTTCTGTGTTCTGTATCCGGAAAGAGCTATGAAGCGGTGATCGCGGAAAGCACAGCGGAAGCGGATGCTGCAGTCTGTGCTGCTATGGAGACTGCGGTCCAAAGAGTGATTGCGGGAGAGCCTCTTGCTTATGTACTGGGACAATGGGATTTTTACGGACTGACGTTGTCTGTAGACCGGAATGTATTGATCCCGCGGGATGATACCTGCGCGGTTACAGAGCTGGCGATCAGACAGCTGCGCGCCGAAAACAGCAATCCTGTAGTGTTGGATTTATGCACCGGATCCGGTTGTATCGGACTTGCGATTGCCAGCCACGTAAAAAACGCAAGGGTGATCCTGGCGGATATTTCTCAAGATGCGCTTGCGGTTGCAGAAAAAAATGTTGGAGCGTTGGGGCTGTCCGACCGGGTTTTTTGTCTGCAGATCGATGGGTTGAAGGAACCTGCTGAAGGGTTGGGACAATTTGATCTGATCGTTTCCAATCCGCCATATATTACTACGGCGGAAATGGAGCAGCTGCAGGATAGTGTTAAAAAATACGAACCCCATTTGGCACTCCATGGAGGCGTAGACGGGCTGCGCTTTTACAAAGCGATCGCATCCAATTTCCGTCGGGTATTGCGACCCGGAGGTTGTCTGTGCTTTGAATTTGGTATGGGACAGGGGAATGCGGTCTGTGCGCTGCTTGAAGAAAATGGGTATACCGTTCTGGAGCGTTCCAGTGATTATAATGAGATAGAAAGGGCGGTCATCGCCCGCTATGACAGGAAGGAAGAAGATTATGGCAACGAAAAAGACTGTATATGAAGCACCGACCCCTGCTGCAGACAAGAAAAAAGCCCTGCAGACTGCTATTTCCCAAATCGAAAAGAATTTTGGCAAAGGTACAGTTATGCGCTTGGGCGAACGCCCGGAGATGAATGTTGAGGCGATTCCCACAGGGTCCTTGGCTTTGGATGCCGCGCTGGGAATCGGCGGTGTGCCGAAGGGACGTATTATTGAGATCTACGGTCCGGAATCTTCCGGTAAAACCACACTGGCCTTGCATATTTTAGCGCAGGCGCAGAAAATGGGCGGCGAAGTAGCCTTTGTGGACGCGGAGCATGCGTTAGACCCTGTTTATGCGGCGGCGCTGGGTGTTGATACGGATAATATGCTGATCTCCCAGCCGGATACCGGTGAGCAGGCATTGGAGATCACCGATGCGCTGGTGCGTTCCGGTGCGGTGGATGCGGTAGTTGTGGACTCTGTTGCTGCCCTTGTACCGAAGCAGGAGATCGAGGGTGAAATGGGCGATACCTTTGTGGGTCTGCAGGCACGGCTGATGTCTCAGGCTTTGCGGAAGCTGGCAGGTACGATCTCCAAGACCAACTGTGTTGTGATTTTTATTAATCAGCTGCGTATGAAGATCGGCGTGATGTACGGAAATCCGGAAACAACCACCGGCGGTAACGCGCTGAAGTTCTATTCTTCTGTGCGTCTGGATGTGCGCCGTATTGAGTCCATCAAAGAAGGCGGCAATGTGATCGGCAACAAGACCCGTGTGAAAGTGGTCAAGAACAAGGTCGCGCCCCCTTTCCGGGAGGCCTACTTCGATATTATGTACGGTGAAGGCATCAGCAAATGGGGAGAATTGGTAGACCTTGCTGTGCAGATGGATATCGTGCAGAAAAGCGGAAGCTGGTTCTCTATGGGCGATGAGCGGATTGGACAGGGCAAGGACAGCGTAAAGGCATTCCTGCAGGCAAACACCGATATTGCTGAGCAGGTGGAGGCACAGGTGCGGGAAAAGCTGCTGAGTGCGACTGCCGCCCCTGCTGCAAAGGCAGCCCAGCGCCCTATAGCGATCAGCGCTGACGATTTTGACGATGAGGATTGAGTCTGTTGCTTCCGGACCGGATCGGGCCGGCAGATATGCAGTGCGTTTGGATACCGGCGAGGTTTTGCGGTTATACCGTCAGACTTTGCAGGATTTTGGATTGTATCCCCAGATGGAGCTGTCAGAGGACCAGTGGAGGAAGCTGAAAACCGCCGCGGCTGAAATGTCCGCGAAAATGCGAGCCGTGCGGATCGTGTCTGCATCCAGTGTTTCCCGAAAAGATCTGGAGCAGCGGCTGATCCACAAAGGAGAAGATCCGCTGCAGGCAAAACGGGCTGTGCAGTGGATGGAAGATCTGGATCTGCTGGATGACAGAAAGACCGCCCGGCAGGTGGTTGACCGGTGCATCAGCAAAGGATACGGTATTGCCCGGGCAAAGCAGGCATTATACGAAAAGCGTATTCCAAAGGACTACTGGCAGGAAGTACTTCAGGATTATCCGGATCAACAGGAGAAAATCGTCGATTTTTTACGTGCCCGGCTGGGTGACTGCCGGGATGAGCGTCAAGTGCGCAAAGCGACAGATGCGCTTCTGCGCCGCGGACACAGTTATTCTGAAATTCGACAGGCTATGCAGGCATTAACCTGTGACTCGGATTTCCCGGAGGACGAATAATGGCAAATATCGGTTTTATTTCTTTAGGCTGCGCAAAGAATCAGGTGGACTGCGAACGGATGATGTACCGGGTGCAGGAGGCTGGATTTACAGTACAGCCGGATGTTGTTGGCAGCGATGTGGTCGTGATCAATACCTGTGGTTTTATTGAAACGGCTAAAGCTGAGGCGATTGAATTTATTTTGAAGACGGCGCAGCTGAAGGAACAGGGCTTGGTGGGCAAGATCTTGGTAACAGGCTGTCTGTCCCAGCGTTATCAGCAGGATATTTTACAGGAATTGCCGGAAGTAGACGGCGTTTTGGGAACGGGAAGTTATACGCAGATTGTCCCGGCGATTGAACAGCTGCTCAGGGGTGAAACAGTTCAACTGTTCGGAAGCATTGACGCACCGGAGGAAGAGAGCGGAAGAATCCTTACCACACCGGAGCATTATGCCTACCTGAAAATCGCAGAGGGCTGCGACAATCGCTGCGCTTACTGCATTATTCCTTATCTGCGGGGGAAGTTCCGCAGCCGTCAAATGGATGACGTGCTCTATGAGGCGCGGCTGCTGGCTGACAGTGGCGTGAAGGAATTGATCGTAGTGGCCCAGGATACCAGCCGATACGGGACAGACCTGCCCGGTCACAAACGGCTGCTGCCGGAGCTGCTGCGTCAGATCTGTCAAATTGAGGGGCTTGAGTGGGTACGGATCCATTATGTCTATCCGGATGAAATCGATGATGAGCTGATCACGGTGATCGCGGAAGAACCGAAGATTGTGAAGTATTTGGATATTCCCATTCAGCACTGTAACAGCAAGATCCTGCGCCTGATGAACCGTAGAGGTGACGGCGCGTTTTTGCGGGAGCTGTTTTCCAAGCTGCGAAGCAGGATTCCCGGATTGGTTCTGCGTACCAGTGTGATCACCGGCTTGCCGGGAGAGGGAGAAGCAGAGTTTGCGGAGCTGTGTGAATTTTTGAAGGAGCAGCGGCTGGAGCGTGTAGGCGCTCTTCCGTTCTCTCCTGAAGAGGGGACGCCTGCGGCTCAAATGGAATACCCAGATGCGCAGACAGCTCAGCGGCGTGCTCAGATCATCGAGGAACTTCAATCCGGTATTATGGATGATTGCAATGGGGCAATGATCGGAAAAACGCTGGATGTTTTGGTGGACGGCTACGATGAAGAATTTGCTCAGTTTTACGGTCGTACTTATGCAGACTCTCCGGATATTGACGGCAGAGTATGGATCGCAACAGAAGAAGCGCTTTCTGAGGGCGCATTTATAAAGGTTTGTATTGACGGACTTGTAGACGGAGATCTGTCAGGCTATCCGATGGAGGAATAAAAATGACTACAGCAAGTAAAATTACATTGATCCGCGTGGCGTTCATTCCCTTGTATATGCTTCTGATGTATTTAAGCGGCGGTCAGCCCGGTATGTGGATGTGGATATCCCTGCTTGTCTTTATTGTGGCAAGCTTGACCGATTATGTAGACGGGCACATTGCCAGAACCCGTAATCAGGTCAGTGATTTTGGAAAGTTTCTGGATCCGTTGGCAGATAAGCTGCTGGTGATTGCGTCGATGACCATGTTCTGCGAATGGGGAATGTTTCCTGCGTGGGCACTGATGATCGTCCTGACCCGGGAATTTGCGGTAACAGGACTGCGTTTGGTTGCTGTGGGAAAAGGGGTCGTTATTGCTGCGGGCTGGAGCGGTAAGGTCAAAACCGCCGCAACAATGATCGGGCTGTGCGTTCTGATGAGCTTCCCTTCAGTGACTTGGCTCAGATGGACGGTAATCGCAGTGGTAATCGTTACAACAGTGTATTCCGGTGTTGAATACTTCATTCAAAATTGGAAATGCCTGTGGGACAGTAAGGATTAAGAGGTCGTTATGAACGAAAAGGAAATTGGCGAGATCCGGCGACGGGTACGCCGGGATCGCAGCAATATGACAGCCATTTATGGCTGCTATGTAAATGCGCAGAAAGAAATCCTCTCTGAGTTTAAGCAGAGCACCGGTATGATGCCGGAGAATGAAGCAGAAAAATATTTTGCAGTGATGAAACGTACGCTATCCGGCGGCATTGGTAAGAACCTGCTGGATATTACCTTCCGAACGGAACAGGTGACAAATTCTCCGGAGCATAAGCTGCTGATGGGATTGCGCAGCAGTGGTCTGAAGGATGAGCAGCTGCGGAGGCAGCTGTATGAGAAGATCATTCAGTCTGTGAATTTTCAGGACAGCTATCTGATCCTGATTGGCTGTGACAGCTACGATGTGCCCTTTAAGAGCAAGGATGACGAAACACAGGCAGATGCGTCCGGTGAGGTATATACCTATCTGCTTTGTGCCGTTTGCCCGGTGAAGCTGACCAAGTCTGTACTGCACTATGATGGGGAACAAAAGGTTTTTCATGACGGCGGCGCGGCAAATGTGGTTTGCGCCCCTGAAATGGGCTTTTTATTCCCGGCCTTTGACAGCCGGGCAACCAATATTTATAACGCGCTGTTCTATACCCGAAGTCCAAAGGAGAGCCATCAGGCGTTGATCGAGGCGTTGTTCAATGTGCAGCCGCCCAAACCGGCAGCAGAGCAGAAAAAATCCTTTGAAGCGCTGCTTACAACTGCGCTGGATGAGGAATGTAGCCTGGAGGTAGTGCAGACAGTCCACGATCAGCTTCGCCAGTGTATTGATCTGCACAAAGAGAGTAAGGTGGCAGATCCACTGCTGATCTCCAAGGAACAGGTCAAGACTGCACTGAGCACCTGCGGTGTTTCTGAAAGTCATATTGCTAAGTTCAGTGTAGAATTTGACCAGGTGTTTGGGTTTGAAGCGGAGCTGCATCCAAAGAATATTATCAACAACAAGCAATTTCAGATCAATACGCCGGATGTTTCCATTAAGGTCAATCCGGAACGCAGTGACCTGATTGAGACACGGGTTATTGGCGGTGTTAAATACCTGATGGTCTGTGCCGACGAAAATGTGGAGGTTAACGGTGTTAACATTCACATCGGAGATGGCGAGCTTGTAACAGCATAAAAGAACCCCGCTGTTGGCTGAACCGAACCAGTAAAATCGGACAATAGACAAAACACCCCCTAATGTAGGATAATAACTACATTAGGGGGTGTTGTTGTATAAGAATACCACCGGCACAGCCGGTGGTATTCTTATACAAAGAGAGTCGCTGCGGAGTTGCAGTTCCACAGCGACCAAGGCTTTCAATATACATCCCAAGCATATTTTAAGCTAACTCAATCTTACGGGATAACGCCGTCAATGTCAAGAAGAGGAAA
>JAFSDV010000017.1 GCA_017436035.1 Oscillospiraceae bacterium
CAGCCCCTCCCCTATGTCGCCTTCTTTGGGTACTTTCTTGGCGAAGCAAGAAAGTACCGCCCCCGGCAGGGTATTTTATAATCCCATCACAAATTCCAGCATCTTATCCTTTTCGATCACACCGGTATGCCGTTCCTGCTTTTCCTGCAGGCCGCTCAGGTTGCCGGGGATCGGTACGCCGGTCTTGTTCTGCAGCCGTTCCATCTTGGAAAACTCATCCATCTGCTCCGGCTTCTCCAAAGCCGCCAGGACCGCTGCCGGGAACTTGTAAGGCGAAGCGGTGGACAGCACCACCATGGGACGGTTATCACCGGTCTGCGCCACATAATCCTCCGCAACTGCCCAGCCGGTAGCTGTATGGGTATCGCACAAATAACCGTTCTGCGCCCACACCCTTGCAATGGTCTGTTCAGCCCCGGCATCGTCACAGCAGCCTGCCCAGAACTCTGCCCCGATGGCATTTTTCAGCTCCTCGGGAACGGTATATACACCTTCCGTATTCAGCTGTACCATCAGCTCTGCCACCAGCTCCGTGTCCCCGCCGGACATAAAATACAGCAGCCGCTCCAAATTGGAGGATACCAAAATGTCCATTGACGGAGAAATGGTCTTGTGCAGCGGACGGCGGCGGTCATAAGTACCGGTGCGGATAAAATCCGTCAATACATTATTGGCGTTGGACGCGCATACCAGTGTTCCCACAGGCAGACCCAGCCTTTTCGCCAGCCAGCCTGCCAAAATATCACCGAAATTTCCGGTGGGCACACAGAAATTGACCTTTTCGCCCATCTTGACTATTCCCCGCTTCAGCAGATCCGCGTAGGCCTTGAAATAGTAAGTGATCTGGGGTGCCAGACGACCGATGTTAATGGAGTTTGCAGTAGAAAGGCGGCACCGGTTTCCGCCGGGCAGCCTGCCGTTTTGCGCCGCCGCGAAAATGTTCTTTACGCCGGTCTGAGCGTCGTCGAAATTGCCCACCACCGCACAGACCGCTACATTATGCCCCTCCTGGGTCACCATCTGCGCTCTTTGGACCTTGGACACACCGCCCTCCGGATAGAAGACGCAGATCTTCACGCCTTCAACATCCCGAAAACCTGCCAGTGCCGCCTTTCCGGTATCACCGGAGGTAGCGGTCAGGATCAGGATATCCTCATCCATCCCCTTTTGGTTCTTGGCAGCGGTCAAAAGCTGGGGCAGCATACACAGTGCCACATCCTTAAACGCCGAGGTCGGACCCCGGAACAGCTCCAGCACTGTAAAGTGCCCGGTATCCACCGTAGGGGTCAGCTCCTCAGACTGGAACTTTCCTGTATACGCCCGGCGCACCAACGCATCCATATTCTCAATATCCGGCAGCAGCGCGCCGATGATCCGCGTCGCCATAGACATAGTATCTTCCTTCAAACAGGCTTCAACATCTATCGTAGGCAGCTGAGCCGGAACATACAAACCGCCGTCGGCTGCCAGACCGGAAAGCACCGCCTGCGCACTGTCCACCGGATGCTCCTTGCTGCGCGTAGAATGATAAAACATAAGAACCTCCCATCAAAACACGGAAAACTGCACAAATCTGCGCCGGATTCCCTTTAATACTTGGTTTTTTTGCGGCTATTGCTTTTTTTGTAGCTATATGATATACTGATTCCTATTAAAAAGCAAGTGTTTTCGTCACGAAATACATAACAGGAGGATTTCAAAATGCGTATTGGTCTGCTTGGCTTTGGTGTGGTTGGCAGAGGTGTTTACGACATCACGTCCGCCCGCTCTGATATGCAGGTAGCAAAAGTTGTGTGTCTGGAAGACATCTCTCTTCCCGATGCGCAGGTTACTAAGAATTTCCAGGATGTTCTGACCGACAGCACCATCGACACCGTTGTAGAAGCAATGGGCGGTCTGCATCCGGCATATGAATTTGTCCGTGCCGCGATTGAAGCCGGCAAAAACGTGGTCACCTCCAACAAAGCGTTGGTTGCCACCTTCTACGATGAGCTTCTTCCCCTTGCGCAGAGCAAGGGCGTGCTCTTCCGCTGCACCGCTGCCGTCGGCGGCGGTATCGGCTGGCTCTCCGAGCTGGAGCGGGCACGCCGTGTCCAGTCCATCCACCGTGTGGGCGGCATTATGAACGGCACCTGCAACTATATTCTCGACTCCATGACCCGTTTGGGTCTGACCTATGAGGACGCCTTGTCTCAGGCGCAGGCACTGGGCTACGCCGAGGCAAACCCCTCTACCGACGTAGACGGAATCGACACCTGGCACAAGCTGATCCTGTCTTCAAACATCGGCTTTTCCGTCAGCCTCGATCCTCAGAGCGTTCCGGCAGCAGGAATCCGCTCTATCCGCGCTGAGGATGTGGCAAGCTTCAAGGCCCACGGCTTTGTCTGCAAGCTGATGGCCACCGGCAAAAATCAGGATGGTGTCATCAGTGCTTACGTACAGCCCACTCTGTTCCGTCAGGGCGAGCCGGAAGCCGCCGTTCCTGCCAACTACAATCTGATCACATTGGTAGGCAGTGCCTCCGGCCGGATGAGCTTCTACGGCCAGGGCGCAGGTCGTTACCCCACTGCATATAATGTGGTGCAGGACTGTGCCGATGTGCTGGCCGGCAAGGGCTTCTACAGCCCCTATGGCAAAAAGGTCAGCGCAGTCAATGCCGACACCCTGTGCTACTATGTCAGCGGCGTGCAGGATGCTTGGCTGGAAGAAAACCGTCAGGCCTCCTGGGGCAGCGGCATCATCACCAAGCCTGTAACCGTCGAAGCTATGCACAGCTGGCTGCAGGCACATCCCGACGCATTTATCGCTGCGCTTCCTGTAAATGAAAACTGAATTCTTCCGAAAGAAGGTTAAATAATGCTGAAAGTTGCAAAATTCGGCGGCTCCTCTATGGCAGACGCCGGTCAGTACTGTAAAGTACGGGATATTCTGATGGCGGACAAATCCCGCCGGGTAGTAATCGTATCTGCCGCCGGCAAACGGGATAAGAATGACCACAAACTCACCGATCTTCTGTATCTGTGCTATGCCCACCTGCAGTACGGTGTAGACTGCACCCCTGTTTTCGACATGATCACCTCCCGTTATCTGCAGATCCGGGACGATCTGAAGCTGGATCTGGATCTGGAAAGCGAGTTTGCCCAGCTGAAGCAGCAGCTGATGAGCAAGAGCATTTCTCAGGACGCGCTGGTCAGCAGAGGTGAGTACTTCTCCGCCAAGCTGATGGCAGCACTGCTGGGCTTCGAATTTGTAGATGCCGCCGATTGGGTTAAGTTCAACCTGGACGGCTCTGTTAATCAGGACGCCTCCTATTCCGCCCTGCGTTCTATGATCAAAGGCACAGGCATCGTAACCCCCGGCTTCTACGGTGTCATGCCCAACGGCGCGATCCGCACCTTCTCCCGGGGCGGCAGCGATATTACCGGCGCGCTGGCAGCCGCCGCACTGGATGCAGATGTCTATGAAAACTGGACAGACGTTTCCGGTATCCTGATGGCTGACCCGAGAATCGTCGAGAATCCTCAGCCTATCCCGGAAGTGACCTATGATGAGCTGCGGGAGCTGAGCTACTCCGGCGCGCAGGTACTCCATGAGGGCACGATCTTCCCGGTCCGGGAAAAGAACATCCCTCTGAACATCCGCAACACCAACGCCCCCGAGGACCCCGGCACCATGATCCGGGAGAGCTTTGATACCGACGCAGATCCCAACCTGTTTATCACCGGTATTACCGGCAAAAAGGACTTCACCATCATTTCCCTGTCCAAGCGGGGACTGAGCAACGAAGTGGGAACACTGCGGAAGGTACTGTCTGTTTTGGAAAAGTACAACATTTCTGTTGATTATGTTCCCAACGGCATTGACAGTGTGTCTGTTGTAGTGTCTACCGAAGCCATTGCCTCTGACCTGTACGCAGTGCTGGGCGAGATCCAGCAGGATGTCCACCCCGATTCTCTGGAGGTCCACGACAAGATTGCCGTGGTTGCCGCCGTAGGACGCCGGATGGCATTCCGCCCGGGCACTTCCGGCAAGGTCTTCGCCGCACTGGGTCAGGCAGGCATCAACATCCGTATGATCAACCAAGGTCCTGACGAGCTGAATATCATTTTCGGCGTAGACAATCAGGACTTTGCTGAAGCGATCCGGGTGCTGTATAACAGCTTCGTAAAATAAAAATTCACAGGCGGCCGCAAGGGCCGCCTCTGCAACGAATATCTGGAGGTTGAATAACAATGAAAAAGCTGTATACCGTAGCAATTCTCGGTGCCACCGGTGCCGTAGGACAGGAAATGATCAAGATTCTGGAAGAGCGGGACTTTCCTGTAGGCAAGCTCGTTCCGCTGGCCAGTGCCCGCAGCGCAGGCAAGACCCTGAAGTTCAAGGGCGAGGATGTAACCATCGGTCTTGCCTGTGACGAGGCATTTGCCGGTGTGGACATCGTACTGGGTGCCGCCGAAAACGACATTGCCAAGCAGTTTGCCCCGGCGATCGTCAAGGCAGGGGCGGTGTTTGTGGATAATTCCTCCGCTTTCCGTATGGATCCCAAAGTACCGCTGGTCGTTCCCGAGGTCAACCCGGAGGATGTAAAGTGGCACAGCGGCATCATCTCCAACCCCAACTGCTCCACCATCATCACCATTACCGCAGTGAACGCGCTGAATCAGCTCTCCCCCATCCGTGCTATGACTGCCTCTACATATCAGGCAGTTTCCGGCGCAGGCGCAGGCGGTCCGATCGAGCTGATGGGCGAAGTGGAAGCACTGACAAAGGGCGAGCATTACGAGCCCAAGATCTTCCCTTATCAGATCGCCTATAACCTGATCCCTCAGATCGGCGGCGAGGCATACGAGGGCTATACCAGCGAGGAAATGAAAATGCAGAACGAAGGTCGGAAGATCATGCATCTGCCGGAGCTGAATGTTACCTGCACCTGCATCCGTGTTCCTGTCGTTCGCAGCCACTCCATTTCCGTGAGCGTTCACTTTGACAAGCCTGTGACCGTGGAACAGGTCCGGGAAGTCATCGCAAATGCCCCCGGCTGCAAGCTGGTGGATGACCTTGCTAAAAAGCAGTATCCCATGCCTTTGGATACCACTGATCAGGACATCGTCTTTGTCGGCCGTATCCGTCCCGACCTGACCGACGAGTGCGGCATCAGCCTGTGGTGCTGCGGTGACCAGGTCCGTAAGGGTGCTGCCACCAACGCCATCCAGATCGCCGAGCTGCTGGTAAAATAATTTTATAACACGCAGCGCCTGCTGACCTGTTCAGCAGGCGCTGTTTCTCTTCTCATATCTCCGTCCTTTTAGGGGCGCACTGTGTGCGCCCGCGGGCGCGGATCGCCGCCCCTGCAAGCATCATTAAAAGAGCTTGTCAAGCGAAACAAAAGTGGGGCGCGTTGGAACGCGCCCCACTTTTAATTATTATAATGTATAATCAGATCCGCAGCAGCAGCTTCGCCACCATAAAATACACCAGCAGCGATACCGCATCCACAATCGACGTAATAAACGGGCTTGCCATCACCGCAGGATCCAGCTTCAGTGCCTTCGCCGCCAGTGGCAGCACCGCGCCAACAATCTTCGCCAGCAGCACGGTCACAAGCAGTGCCACACATACCACCACATCCACCATCAAGGAAATCTCATAATTCCCCAGCAGCATTCTGTCCACAAGCCAGATCTTCACAAAGCAGACCACCGCCAGCACCAATCCGCAGATCGCGGCGGTGCGAATCTCCTTCCACAGCACCTTGGGCAGATCCGAAAACCGCAGCTCTCCCAAGCTCAGGGAGCGAATGATCGTAACCGAAGACTGCGAACCGGAGTTACCGCCGGTGCCCATCAGCATAGGAATAAAGGCGGTCAAAGCCACCTGCGCCGCCAGCGCATCTTCAAAGCCTGTGATGATCATACCTGTAAAGGTCGCGGACACCATCAGCAGCATCAGCCACGGAATCCGGTTCTTAAACAGCTCCCAGACAGAGCTTTTCAGATAGGTTTTTTCCGACGGCAGCATACCGCCCATCATTTCGATGTCCTCGGTAGCCTCTTCTTCGATAACATCCATAGCGTCGTCAAAGGTGACGATGCCCACCATCCGGTTTTCTCCGTCCACCACCGGCAGTGCCAGAAAGTCATACTTGCTGAACATCCGACCCACCTCTTCCTGATCGGTGTGGGTGGTCACGGAAATCAGATTGGTGAGCATCAGCTCCTCGATCCGTGTTTCGTCATCCTCCGCCAGCAGCAGATCCTTTACCGTGACCAAGCCAACCAGCTTTCTGTCGACAGTCACATAGCAGGTATAGATGGTCTCCTTGTCCACCCCCTGCCGGCGGATCCGCAGGATTGCTTCCCCCACCGTCATCGCAGGGCGCAGGGATACATATTCTGTTGTCATGATCGAGCCGGCGGAATTTTCCGGATACCGCAGGATCTGATTGATGGACTTGCGCATTTCCGGATCGGCCTGCCGCAGGATCCGTTTTACAACGTTTGCCGGCATTTCCTCCACCAGAGCCGCCGCGTCGTCCACATACAACTCATCCACAATCTCTTTCAGCTCATTATCGGAAAAGCTGCGAATCAGCAGCTCCTGTTCCTCCGGCTCCATTTCCACAAAGCTCTCGGCTGCCAGCTCCTTGGGCAGCAACCGGAACAGCAGAGGAATTTTCTGACTCTCCAGTCCGGAAAAGATCCCTGCAATATCTGCCGGATTCATCGTTACTAGAATATCCCGCAGGGATGCATACTTTTTTTCCTCCAGCATCGCCGCCAGAGTTTTCTCAACGATCTCAAACCGTTCCTTCATCCGGTGTTTCCTCCTTCATTCTTTTTTAGATGAAGCAAACACACCGGTCCTGTTCGTCAGCGGTCACCATAGACGCGCAGTCTACTTCGACCGGGTATATTGCCGCTACCGCCAGTGTCCATGGTTTTCCCTCCTTTAACCAACAAAGTACTCTCATTTTATATCTTCCGTGCCGCATTTGTCAAGCTTCATAAAACATTCTCCTCATCCGTTGTCAGGACTCTGCAAAACGGTTTTTTGTGTCGAATACGCCAACCCTTTTAACGAACCAAACGGCTCATTTGTGAGATTTGTCAAAAACTTCATATAAATTTTATACAATTTGACTCTTTTCTAATCGCTGATTATATGATATTCTATATATAGAACGATGGGAAACCTGTTTTTCCATTGCATCCCGAGCCGTATACCCTTTGTAAAAACGGTCTGACTAAACATAAGGAGCTGAACAACATGTACTTCCAGAAAAAACGCTGTATCGCTATGCTTCTGGCCGGCGGCCAGGGAAGCCGTCTGAAGGTCCTGACACAAAAGACTGCCAAACCTGCCGTTCCCTTCGGAGGTAAATATCGGATTATCGATTTTCCTCTGAGTAACTGTGTAAATTCCGGCATTGATACTGTGGGCATCCTGACCCAGTATCAGCCGTTGGAGCTGAATGAATATATAGGCAACGGTCAGCCCTGGGGTCTGAACAAAACGCACAGCTGCGCCCAGGTTCTGCCCCCTTACGAGCGGCATGATAAAAAGAGCGGCTGGTATAAAGGCACTGCTAACGCCATCTATCAGAACATCGATTTCATTGAGCGTTTTGACCCGGATTATGTGGTGATCCTCTCCGGTGACCATATTTATAAGATGGATTACGCCGCAATGGTGGAATATCACGAAAAGCATAACGCCTCGTGCACCATTGCTGTCCGTGAAGTTCCCCTGAAGGAAGCCTCCCGTTTCGGCATCCTGAACACCAATCCTGACGGCACGATCTACGAATTCGAGGAAAAACCTAAAAAACCCAAGTCCACCAACGCCTCTATGGGTATCTACGTTTTCAACTGGAATGTTTTGCGGGATGCGCTGATCGCCGATGAAGATGATGAGACCTCCGCAAACGATTTCGGCAAGAACATCATCCCCAACCTGCTCAACAGCGGCCACAAAATGATGGCCTATACCTTTGACGGCTACTGGAAGGACGTAGGTACGATCGACTCTCTGTGGGAAGCAAACATGGAGCTTTTGGGTAAAGATCCGGAATTCAACATCCGGGGCGACGAGCGCAGAAAGATCTATGCCCGGAATAACGCCCTGCCCTCTTCTTATATTGATGACCACGCAAAAACCATCAACAGCTTCATTGCGGAGGGCTCTGAGGTTTACGGCACCGTCCGGCACAGTGTTATTTCCGTAGGCTGTACGGTCGGCGAAGGCGCGCTGGTGGAAGACAGTGTGGTCATGCCCGGTGTAGTCATTGAGCCGGGTGCCATCGTCCGCCACGCGATTTTAGGAGAAAACAGCAGAGTTTGCCGCAACACCGTTGTGGGCGGCAGCTTCGAGCCGGAAGAAAAGAAGCAGATCAGCGTTACATCCAAGGGCTCTGTTGTGGAGGCAGGCATCGTGCTCCTGCCCGGTGAAATGCTGTAAGGAGGGAACTGTTATGAACATCATGGGTATTATTTTCGCCAATGACGGCTCTTTAGGCGCATTGACCACCAAGCGCACCATGGCAAGTTTGCCCTTTGGAGGACGCTACCGGCAGGTGGATTTTGCCCTTTCCAATTTGGCTGCTGCAGGCGTGCGCCATGTGGGCATCGTCACCCGCCACAATTATCAATCTCTTGTAAACCATGTAGGCTCCGGCGAAGAATGGGGCATGGATCTGGAAGAAGGCGGTTTGGAATATCTGACGCCTTACGCCATGAGCACCACCGACAATTACCGGGGTAAGCTGGAATCTTTGCACTCCGCTATGGCATTTCTGGAGTACGGCGCAGAGGATGAATGTGTAGTTATGATTGACGCTTCTGTGCTGAGCAATATTGACTTAAAGGATGTAATCGCTTCTCACATTGCCAGCGGCAAGGACATTACAGTGGTCACCAAGGCCGGAATCTGCAACGGCTCCCGCAAGATCGACCTGACGATGAAGCTGGATGACCAGAAGAATATTACAGATATGGCAGTAGACTACGAAGCTCCTGCGGATTATCTGGCATCCATGGATATTTATGTACTGAGCAAAAAATGGCTGATCAAGCAGGTCAAGGAGCACATTGCCCACAATCTGTACCACATGGACCGGGATCTGGTTCTGGGTCAGTGGCAAAAGGGTCTGATCACCGTCAATCCCTATGTATTCCCCGGTGTGGCTCTGTTTACCGAAACAGTGGAAGAATACTACCACAACACACTGGCATTGGTTGATAAAACTGTCCGTCATGACCTGTTTGGCTACAACCACCCGGTCTATACCAAGGTCCGTGACCGTGTTCCCACCTATTACGGTGAGGACTGCGAGATCGAGGGCTGCATCGTAGCAGACGGCTGTATTTTGGAAGGCAAAGCAGAAAACAGCGTCCTGTTCCGTCAGGTAACGATCTGCGCAGGCGCAGAAGTAGAAGACTGTGTTATTATGAATGACACAGTTGTTGGTGAGGGTGCGGAGCTGAAATGCGTGATTTTGGACAAGGATGTAGTCGTCCGTCCGGGAGCAAAGCTGATCGGCACTCCCAACAATCCCATTGTTGTTAAGAGAGGAGACATCGTATGAAAATCGCGGTCCTGGCCTCGGAGGGCGCGCCATACGCCAAGTCCGGTGGTCTGGGCGATGTGATGGAAGCGCTGCCTGCCGCACTTGCCCGGATCCCGGGCAATGAAGTGGTTCTGATCCTGCCTTACTATAAAAAGATCAAGGAAAATCCCGCTTATGAAACAGAACAGGTGGCGCAATTCAACGTCGCGCTTGGCTGGCGGCAGCAATATGCCGGCATCCATGCCTTAAAAAACCGTACCGACGGTGTGCGGGTCTATTTCATTGACAACCTGTACTATTTTGCCGGACGGGACGGCGTGCTTTACGGTCACGGCGACGACGGCGAGCGTTATGCCTACTTCTCCAAGGCATGTCTGGATGCTTTGGTGGCACTGGACTTTATTCCTGATGTGATCCAGTGCAACGATTGGCAGACCGCCCCTGTACCCACCTTTTTGAAGGCCCAGTACAAACCTCTGTTCCCCCATACCAAATGCATGTTCACCATTCATAACATTGAGTATCAGGGCTGGGCGCAGAGCGACTTTTTCGATGATGTGCTGGCACTTCCCTGGGAGTATCGGGGCTGCTTGGACATGGACGGTGCGGTAAACGTAATGAAAGCGGCCATTGAGACCTGTGACCTGGTCACCACGGTTTCGGAAAGCTATGCCCGGGAGCTGATGTATCCCTATTACGCCCACGGTCTGGATGGGGTGATCGGAAACGCTGCCTGGAAGCTGACCGGCATCACCAACGGAATCGATACCGATATCTTCAACCCGGAAACTGACCCTGCACTGCCCGCCCACTACAACGCCGATACCCTTGCAGCAGGTAAAGCCGCCTGCAAGGCCGCGCTGCAGCAGGAAGTAGGTCTGCCTGTACGTCCGGATGTGCCGCTGATGGTCATGGTCACCCGGCTTGCAGGTCATAAGGGTCTGGATCTTTTGTGTCACATTGCCCGCAGACTTTTGTGGGAAAACGATTGCCAGCTGCTGATTTTGGGCACAGGCGAACACCATTATGAGCAGTTCTTCACAGATCTGGCACGGGAATTTCCGGATCAGGCAGCCGCCAAGATCACCTTTAATTTGGGACTGGCCTCCCGGATCTACGCCGGCGGTGATATTTATCTGATGCCCTCGAAATCCGAGCCCTGCGGTCTGAGTCAAATGAACGCTATGCGCTACGGAACTGTACCGGTGGTCCACGCTACCGGCGGTCTGAAGGACACCGTTCCCCCTGTTGATGAGAACGGTCAGGGCGGTTTGGGCTTTACCTTCCAAAGCTACAATGCCGATGATTTCTACGGTGCCCTGAAGCGGTGCTTAGATCTGTATACCGATCACCCGCAGGCCTTCCGGGATCTGCAGTGTACGGATATGCGGCAGGATTTCAGCTGGAATATCCCCGCGGGCCGTTATATGACCCTTTTCCACCAAATGCTGGATCGCTGAACCCCTTACTTTCACAAAAACCGGGCAAGCTTTGCCCGGTTTTTCTTGACTTTTGGGGTAAATCCTTTATTCTATAAGTATCAGGCAACTTTGCATCTGACTCTAACAGCACGGGAGCACATTATGCGCATTTTATACGACTCGAAGCTAACCATACACAAAGATCCCTTCGGCACACTGTCTCAAGGACAGATCTGCACCCTGCATATCCACATCCCCACATCTGTGCCTGCGATCCACACAGAATGTATTTTCACACAGGAAAACGGTGTTTATGCCTTTACTGTTCCCATGACCTGCGTAGATGTCCGGGGCTCTTATTCTATATTCCGGGGTGAATTTTCCATCTCTGAGCCCGGACTGTATTTCTATTACTTCCGCATTCAAAAGCCCGACAGCAGCTTCCGGCTGTTTAAGGCGGGCGATCAGACCAATATGGAAGCCGGAGACACCTGGCAGCTTACCTGCACCCCCGCCGACTTCACCACTCCGGACTGGGCAAAGGGCGCAACCATCTATCAGGTTTTCCCGGACCGCTTTTGCAAACGGGGTGATTGTGACCTGACCGGCAAGCTCAAGCCCTACACTGTTCACTCTGATTGGAACGAGGAAGTTTCCTGGCAGCCTAATTCTGATGGTTTAATCCTGAATAACGATTTTTACGGCGGCAATTTCCGGGGCATTACAGAAAAAATGGACTATATTGCCTCCCTGGGCACCACCATTTTATACCTGAACCCCATCAGTAAAAGCTTTTCCAGCCACCGCTATGATACAGGCGATTATAAGACCCCTGACCCGATGCTGGGTACTGTAGCGGACTTTCAGGAGCTTTGCCGCGCCGCCCATGACCGGGGTATCCGCGTTGTTCTGGACGGTGTGTATTCTCACACCGGCTCCAACAGCCTTTATTTTGACAAGGAGCGCACCTTCGGCGGCAACGGCGCATACTGCAGCCCCAGCTCTCCCTATTACTCCTGGTACAGCTTCCATCAATATCCGAATGTTTATAACAGCTGGTGGGGTTTCGACACCTTGCCCACTGTGAACAAAATGGACCCGGGCTTCATCGACTATATCATCACAGGGGAAGATTCCGTGGTTGCCCACTGGCTGAGACTGGGCGCAGACGGCTTCCGGCTGGATGTGGCAGACGAGCTGCCCAACGAATTTATCAAGCTCCTGAAGTACCGCATCCGGCAGCTGCGTCCTGACGCGCTGCTGATCGGCGAGGTCTGGGAGGATGCGTCCAACAAGACCGCCTACGGCATCCGCCGCCGCTACTTTGTGGACGGTGTGTTGGATTCGTGTATGAATTATCCGTTCCGTACCGCGATTTTGAACTTTATAAAGGATCGGGATGACGGCAGAAGCTTCCGCGAAACCGTGATGACCGTTTTGGAAAACTATCCGCCGCAGGTACTGCATTGTAATATGAACCTGTTAGGAACCCACGATACCCCCCGGATTCTCACCGCGCTGGTGGATGATTTTGACGGCCCGCGGCAGGAACAGGCCCGCCGGCGTCTTTCCCGCGCGCAGCGCATCACCGCGCAGGAACGGCTGTTGATGGCTTCCTTCCTGCAGTATATGCTTCCCGGTGCGCCCAGCCTGTATTACGCAGATGAGGCAGGCATGGAGGGCGGTAAAGATCCCTTTAACCGCCGCACCTACCCCTGGGGACAGGAGGATCAGGAGCTTTTGGAGCATCACCGAATCCTTGGTCGGCTGCGTAAAGCACAGCAACCCCTTCGCTTGGGCGATCTGGAATTTTTCCGGGCGGACTTTCAGCAGCTGGGCTTTACCCGCCGGTACGAAAGCAAAACCCTTCGGATTTATGTAAACCGAAGCGGCGATGTTTGGGAAATCCCTGCGGGAACTGTTCTGTATGGACGCAACATCAACGCTGTTGCGCCCCACTGGCTGTCTCTAAGCCCTATGGGCTTCTGTATTACAGAGGATGTGTAATATGGAACAGGAACACTTTTTAAGCGGCTACTGCCGCACTGCTGATCAAACCCGCATAGTGGTAGCTGTCACGGAGGACGTCCGCCTTTTGGATGTGGACTGCTGTTATGAACGCTGCCCCCATACCTCCAGCTGCACCATCGCCCAGCAGCTCCGGCAACTGACCGGTAAGTGATCTTTCACTGCCTCCGGCAGGGAATCTAACAAAAAGAACCCGGTGGAATGTCTTAAAGGCACTCCACCGGGTTTTATTTATTTACAGCACATAGAACCCGCATGCGCCGGCAGGCAGCTCCGTTGTACCGGCAGGCAGCTGCACACCCTTGAGGGCAGGCAGTGCATCCTGCTCACCTAACATCAGGGGTTGCCCATTCAGGCACATCACCCGACTTCTGAGCTTGCCGTTTCCGGTCAGCACATAAGCCTGCGCCTCCTTAGGCAGCTCCACCTTCGTAGCTTCCTGAGAATTGTTAATGATCAGATAGACATAGCCGTCTTTTCCATCCTTGCGGGAGTGAACATACACGTGGGCACCCTCCCGGATCTTCTCTCCGGAAGCATAGACTGTGCGGCCCATCAGCCGATTCCACAGCAGCACCGCGAAGTAGTTGGGGCGCGGCTCAAAAGTTCCGTGCTTCAGGAAGCCGTAGTCCGAGGACGCCAGGGTATTGTGGAAAATCACGCCGTCTGTAACTGTAGAGAATTCTCCCAGCTCATTGAGGGTTCTGGGCACGTCGGCATAGGTCGATGCCCAGGTGTTGCCGCCGCAGCCCGCATCGCCGGATTCTGTGACCCAAAGCTGTCCACCGGGCACATACTTATCCCGACGGGCAGTATATTGACGGGTGCAATGAGCTGCCACAGCCAAATACTGCTCTGACAGGCAGGCTTCATAGGGCCAGTGTCCGCCCATAGCTGCGCCCCGCTCGGAAACACCGTTGTAGTAATGGTAGCTGAATACATCCATTTTGGATTTATAATCCCCTAAAAGCTGCTCTGTTACCATTTCAAAGCCCGCAGCCATACCGCCGCCTGCGCCGTC
The DNA here is from genome assembly GCA_017436035.1 of Oscillospiraceae bacterium. GTDB lineage: Bacteria > Bacillota > Clostridia > Oscillospirales > Oscillospiraceae > Faecousia. The sequence continues at coordinate 14,036 of JAFSDV010000017.1, forward strand.
ATTACCCATACCGAACATATCGATATCACCAACAGTACAAGGTCCGACGAAGAGACATTCCGGATAGTGCTCCTTCAGCCACGCACCAAAAAGATCGTGATCCCGAGCATGATCCGCCGCTGTATAACCCTGGGGCAGACCGCTCAGGGCGATCAGGTTCGGCTCATTGGTAAACTCCGCGGCAGAAATCGGCACGCCGTATTCCTTAGAGGTTCTGAACAGCAGCTCTGCCTGCTCAAAGGGCATAGGCTCATCGGCAGTATGGATACCTGGGCAGTTCGCAATAGAAACCAACAGCTTACCATCTACAGCCTTTACAAAATCCAGCAGGCTCAGCCACTGCTCCTTGGTCAGCAGATTCTGAAAGCCCTCCGGAACCTTACCGTTACAGTGTCCGTCAAAATCATAGTACGTCTTGTTCGCCCACGTGCCGGAAACCCGAATCCAAGCAGTTCCCAACTCCTTTGCCAGCTTAATCAATCGGGGATTCTTGGTGTCGATGGGATCATACCATTGCTGCAAATTACCCATATTGGTCCAATCGGAGATCAGGGGAAATTCCTCTGTGCCGTCGACCTGCCCATCGGTGTAGGCCTTCCAGAATGTGCCGCCTGTAACCTCTGTCATCTCCACATTGTAGGAAACCAGCCGCTCATCCATTTGACGCAGGGGATTCAGCCCGCTGCACTGCAGCTTTACAAATTGTGCCATTGCTCATCGTACTCCTTACTGTTTTTTCTTTTATTGTACCTTGCTTAAATTGGTGCCACAAGGAGCAAAATGCCACATCTGTGGCACTCTGCGTACAAAAACAACACCTGCCTTCAGGCAATATGCACAAAGGCAGGTGTCTTTATAACTCTATCAAAGGTCTTGTCAGCATTGCCGCGGCAACGGCAGTCATTTCCTCCGGTGAAACCGGATATCCCTGACGGTGCCAATGGAGGATCATCGACATCAGTCCACACAGCGCAAAGGACAGCGCCAGATCCCGACGGTCTGTTGACCAGCTTTTTATCCGTTTCGGCATCAACCGTTCTTTCGCTGCCAGCTCCGTTGCCCGTTCCACCAAAATTCCGCTCAGACCGCTGCGCTGCAGTGCATCCAACAGCTCTTTTTGCCTATACCAGAACACAAAAAACAGCTCCAGCTCATCCAACGCCGTCTCAGCATCGGCTGTATGGAAACCACTCTCATAAAAATCCAGCATTGTGTGGTCCAGCAGCGCAAAAAGCGCCCCATCCTTGCTGGAAAAATAGCGGTAAAAGGACTTGCGGGGAATGTTCATCCGCTCACACAGATCGCTGATAGAGATCTCCTCGTATCGCTTTACCAGCATCAGCCGCAAAAGTCCGTGCTCCAGCTGCCGCTGCCGCTGGGTGGACTGCTCGGTTTTGCACAGCTTATACATATATTCCCTCACGCTCCATTTCCTCCCGTATTATAAACAAATCCCCTGTATTTTTCAAGTATTTTTGTGTATTTTTAATAAAAAACCGACAAATTAATGTATATGCCCTGTCACAGTATTTTGCTTTTGCTCCTAGTTAGATTCCCTGTTTTGTCATATAATATTCCACACAAGAAAACCTGCACGTATACAAGGAGGAGCTCCTATGTCTAAACCTATTCGTTTGAACAGCCACGGTCACCGTCCTTTTGGAATCCGTGATAAGCTGGGCTATATGTTCGGTGATTTCGGTAACGATTTCACTTTTATTCTGTCCACCAGCATCCTGATGAAATTCTATACCGACGTTATGGGCGTTTCCGCCGGAATCGTGGGAACCATCATGATGCTTGCCCGTTTTGTAGACGCAGTCACCGATGTAACAATGGGACGTATCTGCGATGCCTCCAAGCCCACCCGTTCCGGAAAATTCAAGCCCTGGCTGCTGCGGATGTGTCTGCCGGTAACGATCGCGTCCTTTCTGATGTACGCTCCCGGTCTTGCTTTGGATACAGTCGCCAGCTGGTCAGCAGGAACACGGGTCGCCTATCTGGCGTTCACCTATATTCTCTGGGGCTCATTCTGCTATACCGGAATCAATATCCCCTACGGCTCTATGGCTTCTGCCATCTCTGCCGATGCCTCAGACCGATCCAGCCTGTCCACCTACCGCACCATCGGCGGAATGCTTGCAGGTATGTTTATCGGTGTAGGTCTGCCTCTGGTCGCCTTTGATCAGGTTGCCACGTCCACCGGAGAAACGCTGGATGTGATCAACGGAAGAAAGGTCGCTCTTGCCGCCCTTGCTTTTTCTGTCTTTGCCATCGTATGCTATCTGCTCGCCTATAAGCTGATCACCGAACGGGTCCCCTATCACGGACATGAAGAACGGAAAAAGACCTCTGTAGGTCAAATGCTGAAAAACGCTGTTGCCAACCGGGCCTTGATTTCCATTATTGCAGCCTCCATTCTTATGCTTTTGTCTCAGCTGACCATGCAGAATATGAGTGCCTATATTTATCCGGATTATTACGGCAATGCAGCCGGTCAGTCCGCTTCCTCCATTGCTATGCTGGGCGGTATGCTCATCGCCGGCGCAGCCGCAAAGCCTTTGACCAACCGCTTTGGCAAAGCGGAGGTCTCTGCCGCTTCCTGTCTGTTTGCTGCGGGGGTCTGTGTGATCACTTGGCTGCTGAAGCCTGCACAGATGTGGGCATTTATCGGACTGCAAACCCTGAACTGGCTGGGACTGGGCGTTTTCTCTATGGTCAACTGGGCACTGATCACCGATGTGATTGACTATTCTGAAATCAAAAACGGCGTGCGGGAGGACGGCTCCGTTTACGCCCTGTATTCCTTTGCCCGAAAGCTGGGTCAAGCTGTAGCCGCAGGTCTGGCAGGCTGGCTGCTGGAGGCCATCGGCTACAACTCTAACGCTGTGGAGCAGGGAATCTCCCAAACGCAGGCTGTAAAGGACGGTATCTTTAACATCACCACCTTAGTTCCGGCATTGGGCTTTTTGCTGCTGGGTCTGGTGTTGATCTTCTGGTACCCCCTGCACAAAAAACAGGTAGATGCCAACATCCGGATGCTGAAAGAAAAACATGAAAAATAAACGCTTTTATCGCTTATATAACGAACAAAACACGGAAAGCAACGCTTCCGTGTTTTGTTTATTTTAACCAAAAAACGGCAGGATAAATCTACCAAAGGTGTCACAAAATCTTCGTTTTGTCTCTAGTTAATGATTTGTTCATGTTTTATAATAAGTTAGAAATAGTACAGGCCTGCGCCTGTATAAAACAAGGAGGAAATGAAAATGGCAAAAGCCCCCCAGCTGGATGCCAAGGGTTACCGGAAGTTCGGCATGCGCGACAAGATCGCTTATGCAGCCGGTGACTTTGGCTGTAACATGAGCTTCGCGCTCAAAGGTACAGTTCAGACCTTCTGGCTCGCATATATGATGCTGGAAACCGGTCTTCTGTCCATTCTGCTTCTGATCGTACAGATCTGGGATGCGATCAACGACCCTATGATCGGCTCTATGATCGACGCTGACAGAAGGCAGTACAAACGCGGCAAGTTTAAGCAATACATCTTTATTGGTTCCTGCGGTCTGTTGGTCGCCGGTGCCGCTGTGTTCCTGCCTTTCCCCAACGCGCCTGTTGTTCTAAAGGCCACGCTCTTTATTTTGGGCTACATTATTTGGGATGCCGCATACACTGTAGCAAACGTCCCTTACGGCTCTATGCTGTCCCTGGTTACTGAGGATCCCGGTGAGCGCGCACAGCTGTCCACCTGGCGTTCTGTGGGCTCTATGGTCGGTAATATGCTGCCCACCATTATCCTGCCTATGCTGATTTGGGAAAAGCAGTTTAACGCTGACGGCACACCTCTGATAAACGAGGAAACCGGCGTTCAGGTTGAGCTTCTGCTTGGTGACCGTGTTTTTTGGGTTGCTCTGCTGATGGGCGTTTTGGGCTTCATTGCTTTCCAGTTTATGCTGAAGAACATTACTATTCGTATAGACGAATCCTCTGTTAAGGCCGGTGAGGAAGGCGCGAAATTCAACGTTTTTTCCGCTTTTGGCAATTTCCTGAAGAACCGCCCCGCCGTAGGTGCTACCTTGGCTGCTATGGGTATGTTCCTAGGTATGAACGCTGCTACCACCGCTGTTACCATTATGTTCGCCACCTACTTTGGTATGGCTTCTCTGTCCGGTATCGTGCAGATGGTCGGATTCCTGCCTATGTTCCTGTTTATGCCTTTCATTAAGAAGATCGTCAACCGCTTTGGCAAGAAGGAAGCTTCTGTTGCCGGCACCGTTGCCTCTTTGATCGGCGGTTTGGTTATGTTGGTCTTCCCCCTGATTCCCAACAAGAATCTGTCTATGATCGTATACCTGGTCGGTTTGGTCATCTTCGGCTTGGGTATGGGTGTTTACACCTGTGTTTCCTGGGCACTGATGGCTGATGCGATCGATTACAATGAGTGGAAGACCGGTAAGCGCGAGGAAGGCACCGTTTACTCTCTGCACTCCTTCTTCCGGAAGCTGGCACAGGGCGTGGGTCCTTCTGTAGTACTGCTGATTATGGGTGCTTTGGGCTACGTTTCTGATCTGGGCACCGGCGGTCAGTCCGCTGCTACCTCTTACAATATGTGCTGGCTTGTTGCAGGTCTGTACGTATTCTCTGCAATAATGCAGTTTGTCGGCCTGGCTCTGATCTACAACCTGGACAAGAAGACTATGTCTCAGATGAACGAGGAGCTGGCAGCCCGCAAGGTCAAGTAATCCTCGGTGCTGTTTTTTCGATATTGACGGTTCCCCTCCGGTTCTGTTCCGGAGGGGAATTTTTACCGCCGCAACCGCATTGCGTTTTTTACCTGTCCATGGTAAAATAGGCAAAACATTCTATGCAAGGAGCTTTTATGAGATACATCAAGCAGCTTTTGATCATTTTGGCATTTTGCCTGTTGGGGGAGCTTTTGGCAGCATTGATCCCTCTGCCTGTTCCGGCAGCAATCTACGGTCTTGTGCTGCTGCTGACCGCCCTGTGCACCGGTCTGCTGAAGCCAGAGAATATTGAAGACACCGCTTCCTTTTTAATTCAAATTATGCCCCTTCTGTTTGTGGCACCCGCTGCCAATATTCTGCGGTATTGGGACATCATCGCCCCGAATGCCGTTGAGATTTTACTGATCTGCGTGGTATCCACCTTTGTTGTATTCGCAGTCAGCGGTCTTGTCACCAAGCTGCTCCTTAAAAGGAAAGGCGGTGACACCAATGACTGAGTTTTTAAGTAGTATTTCCCTTTTTCCGCTGGTCTTGACTGTAGGCGCATTTCAGTGCGGTCTGTGGTGTCAGAAGAAATTCCGCTCACCGGTTTTTAACCCCATTCTAGTGGCGGTGATCCTGGTGATCTGCACCCTGCTGCTCACCGGCTTCAGTATTGAGCGTTACCAAGGCAGTATGGCTTCTGTTTCCTGGCTGCTGACACCGGCGACTGTCTGTCTTGCCCTGCCTCTGTACCGGCAGCTGCAGATCCTAGGCAAAAGCCTTCCTGCGATCCTGACCGGCGTAGCCGCAGGTACAGTTTCGGCACTGCTGTCCATTGCTGCTTTGTGCCGCCTGTTCTGTTTGGACACCTCCATCAGCATTTCCTTGCTTCCAAAATCCATTACCACCGCGATGGGCATCGTCCTGAGCGAACAAAGCGGCGGCATCCCCGCCCTGACCACCATCGCCATTATGATCACCGGTATTTTAGGAAGCCTCACAGGCACTACCCTGTGCAGGCTTCTCAAATTGGACCATCCTATAGCTCAAGGGGTGGCGCTGGGTACTGCCTCCCACGTGGTCGGCACTACAAAGGCGACGGAAATGGGCGCGCTGCAGGGTGCCGTCAGCAGCCTGTCCTTGGCAGTTGCGGGAATCCTCACCGCCATCCTTTTTCCCCTTATTTGCCCGATACTTTAACGGAGAAAACGGCTGCTTTTACCATATATAATCAAAAACACCAAAATCCCCCCTCGGGGGTTGCGTTTTTCAGGTCGAATTGTAGACAAAACAACAATTGACTTTCCGCGCATAAATTAGTAAAATAATACTGATACATAATGCACACAGAATGCCTGTGTGTTCACGCGAATCAAGTATTTTATAAGTAGGAGGAACTCACTTTGAAGGATTGGGCAACTTTAACCACCGTTGAGGAGATGGAAGAAGCTACCAACTCTCTGCTGGAAAACGGCAAGAAGGTCGGTGCGGATACTTGGCAGCAACGCGTCAAGAACCAGACTCCCCACTGCGGCTTTGGCGAAGCTGGCACTTGCTGCCGGATCTGCTCTATGGGCCCCTGCCGCATCACCCCCAAGGCCCCCCGCGGCATCTGCGGCTGCGACGTTCACGGCATTGTCGCCCGCAACTATCTGCGCTTTACCGTCGGCGGTACTGCCGCGCACTCTGACCACGGCCGTGAGATTATGCACACCCTGCACCAGACCAAGAAAGGTGGCAATTATACCGTTAAGGATCCTGACAAGCTGATCCGCATTGCCCAGGAATGGGGCGTGGAGACCGAGGGCAAGGGTATTTATGACCTGGCTCACGAAATGGCTGAGATCGGTCTGCTGGAATACGGCTTCCCCTTCGGCGAGCAGAAGTTCGCGCAGCGTGCTCCCGAGCACACCAAGGAGCTGTGGAGAAAGGCAGAGATTATGCCCCGGGCTATCGACCGGGAAATCGCCACCGCTATGCATATGACCCATATGGGCTGTTCCTCCCTGCCGGAGGCACTGATCCGTCAGTCTCTGCGTGCCGGTCTGTCTGACGGCTGGGGCGGCTCCATGATGGGTACGGAATTCTCCGACGTCATGTTCGGCACACCGAAGCCCATCGATACCGAAGCAAATATCGGCGTTATGGAGAAGGAAAACGTGAACATCGTTGTCCACGGTCACGATCCTTCCCTGTCCGAAATGATCGTTTACTATGCAAACGATCCCGAAATGATTGCCTACGCCAAGAGCATGGGCGCAAAGGGCATCACCGTTTCCGGTGTCTGCTGTACCTCCAACGAAGTAACCATGCGTCACGGCATCCCCATGGCCGGTAACTTCCTGAATCAGGAAAATGTAGTCCTGACCGGTGCCTGCGAAGCCATCGTTGTGGACGTGCAGTGCATTTTCCCCGCACTGGGCCCTCTGTCCAAGTGCTTCCATACCAAGTTTATCACCACCTCCCCCATCGCCCGTATGCCCGACTCCGAGTTTATTCAGTTCTCCGCTGAGACCGCCGGCGACAACGCCAAGGCGATCGTGAAGATGGCGATTGAGAACTTCAAGAACCGGAATCAGGAGCTGGTAAACATCCCCAATCAGAAGCAGAAGGCCCGGGTCGGCTACTCTGTGGAGGCCATCAAGAAGGTCCTCGACGGCGTTGCCAACACCCAGGTAGACGAGCTGGGCACCACCAAGCCCCTGATCGAGTGCGTACACTCCGGCGTCCTCCGGGGTGCTGTGGCAATGGTCGGCTGTAACAACCCCAAGGTCCGTCCCGACTCCGCCCACATCGGTCTGATGAAGAAGCTGCTGGAGAACGACATCATCCTGATCGTCACCGGCTGCTCTGCCCAGGCTGCTGCCAAGGCAGGTCTGATGGACCCTGAAAAGGCTAAAGAATACTGCGGCGCAGGTCTGAAGCGTGTTTGTGAGCTGGCAGGCATCCCCCCTGTTCTGCACATGGGCTCCTGCGTGGACATCTCCCGTATGATGGTTCTGGCATCTGACATTGCCAAGGACTGGGGCATCAACATTTCTCAGGTCCCCGTAGTCGGCTGTGCTCCTGAGTGGATGTCCGAGAAGGCTGTCTCCATCGGTAACTATGTTGTGGCTACCGGTATTGAGACCTTCCTGGGCGTTGATCCCTACTCCAAGGGTTCTACCGAAGTCACCGAGCTGCTGCAGGGTGAAAACGGCGTCAACAAGTGGGTTGAAGCAAAGTTCGTTGTGGATACGGATATCGACGCTTTGGGCGACAAGATGATCGCCTGCATCGAGGCTAAGAGAGCCGCTCTCGGAATCTAACAAAAAGAACGTAGGGGCAGTCAAAAACCACCCCTGCGTGAAACACGAGGTCTTTTCTAAATGAAAGTAGCGATTACCGGAAAGGGCGGTGTGGGAAAAACCACTCTGTCCTCCACCCTTGCCCGGCTCTATGCCGATGAAGGCCGCACCGTTTTGGCTGCCGACGTAGACCCGGATGCCAATTTGGGTCTGGCTTTAGGTCTTTCCCAAGAGGAAGTAGACCGGATTGTCCCCATTTCCAAAATGCGGACACTGGTAGAAGAGCGCACCGGCGCATCCGCCGCCAACAACTTCTTCAAGCTGAATCCCCACGTCTCGGACATTCCCGATACCTTCTCCAAGGAGATCAACGGTGTAAAGCTGTTAGTGATGGGCACTGTGGATGTAGGCGGCAGCGGCTGTGTCTGCCCAGAGCACGTGATGCTCAAATCCATTCTCTCCGCCATGACCTACCGAAAAAACGACGTGGTGATCATGGATATGGAGGCAGGTCTTGAGCATTTGGGGCGAGGTACTGCAGCCAATATGGATCAGTTCATCGTCGTCATCGAGCCCGGTGCCCGCAGCGTGCAGACCTACCGGAATGTCAAGCGCCTGGCATCTGATCTGGGTGTAAAACAGGTTCGGGTGGTAGCCAACAAGATCCGGGACGAAAGCGATGAGGAGTTTATCCGTTCCGCTATTCCTGCCGAGGATCTGCTGGGCTTCATTCACTATAATCCGGACATTATTGATGCAGACCGGCAAGGTAAATCGCCCTATGACTTCAGTCCCACAGCAATCGATGAAATTCGAAAAATCAAAGCAATTTTAGATCGTGAATAAAATTAACACGAGGAGGATAAGACGTTGACACTTTTTGACAGAGTTTTCGGCGGTAACGACTATAACTATGAGCGTACCGTAGCCGCCATTGACCAGGCGATCGCCACCTACGGCGAAGCAGAGCCTGTTTCCTTCCCCGCAACTGCTTACAGCCTGCCCTGCTACTACGGCATCACCGGCGTAAAGATCTCCACCCTGGGTGAAATGAAGGCCGCGATGGATACCGTCAAGGGCATGATGACCCGCAACAACCGTCTGCAGGATGCCTTTGACAGCGGCATCGCTTCTGCCCTGTGCGCAGAATTTCTGGAGGCACTGAAGTACCTGCACGGCGCTGAGCCTTATGCCGAGCCCGAAATGGGTCACCTGACTGACGCCTTCGTCCGGAACCTGGGTGTTCCGCTGGTTACCGGCGATATCCCCGGCGTTGCTGTTATCATCGGCGGTGCTGATGATCCGGCAGAAACTGTAGAGCTTGCAAAGTCCTATCAGGCACAGGGCATGCTGGTTTCTCTGACCGGTGACGCCATCAAGCATTGCGCCGACGCCGGCATGAAGCTGGGCGAGGGCGTGCGTGTGGTGCCGCTGGGCTTTGAGATGCAGTCTGTGATCCACATCGTCTCCGTGGCGATCCGTGCCGCGCTGATTTTCGGCAACATCACCCCCGGCGACTACAAGAACCTGTATAAGTACACTATGGACCGTGTCCGTGCCTTCGTCAACGCATACAAGCCCCTGTCTGACGAGATCGTATCCTACGGCGCAGGCGCGATCTGCCTGGGCTTCCCGGTCATTTCCAACGAGACCGAGAATATGTTCCGTGTTCCCAAGAGCCTGATCCAGCAGCTGGACACCTCTAAGTGGAACGCCACCTCTCTGGAAGCCCGTGATATCAAGATCAAGATCACCAAGATCGACATTCCCGTTTCCTACGCCAGTGCCTTTGAGGGCGAGATCATCCGCCGCGGCGATATGCAGGTAGAAGTGGACGGCTCCCGTGTGGACTGCTTCGAGCTGGTCCAGACCAAGGAAGCTTCCGAGATCGAGGATCACAAGATCGAGGTCATCGGACCGGAGATTGACGAGATCCCCGTCGGCTCCAAGATCTCCCTGTCCTACACTGTCGACGTGGCAGGCAAGGCTATGCAGGCCGACTTTGAGTCTGTTATGGAGCGGAAATTCCACGCTTACCTGAACTGCATCGAAGGTGTTATGCACACCGGTCAGCGTGATATGATCCGTATCCGTATCAGCAAGGCCGACTTTGAGGCTGGCTTCAAGTTCCGCCATCTGGGCGAGGTGCTGTACGCCAAGATCAAGTCCGAGTTTGAGGCTGTTGTAGATAAGTGTCAGGTCAAGATCGTCGTGGACGCTGAGCAGAATAAGGCTCTGCGCGCCGCAGCCAACGAAGTCTTCTCCAAGCGTGATGACCGTCTGCGCTCCATGACCGACGAGTCCGTACCTGTTTACTACACCTGTATTATGTGTCAGGCATTCTCCCCCAGCCACGTCTGTATCGTCACTCCCGAGCGTTTAGGTCTGTGCGGTGCCGTGTCCTGGCTGGATGCCAAGGCTACCAACGAACTGGATCCCACCGGTCCTTGCCAGATCGTTCCCAAAGAACGCTGCATCGACGAGCGTTTGGGTCGCTACGAGGACGTGGACGAGGCCATCGAGAAGTATTCTCACGGCGAGCTGCACAACGTCACGCTGTACTCCCTGTTTGAGGATCCTATGACCTCCTGCGGCTGCTTCGAGTGTATCTGCGGTGTTGAGCCCTGCTCTATGGGCGTTGTTATCACCTGCCGTGAGCACGCGGGTATGACTCCTCTGGGTATGAGCTTCTCCGATATGGCGTCCATGACCGGCGGCGGTGTGCAGACACCCGGCTTCATGGGTCACGGCAAGCAGTTCATCTTCTCCAAGAAGTTCATCGCAGCTGAAGGCGGCCCGGGCCGTATCGTTTGGATGCCCAAGGAGCTGAAGGAGCAGGTCCGTGAGCGTTTGGATGCTACCGCTTTGGAGCTGTACGATGTTGAGAACTTCACCGATATGATCGCGGACGAAACCGTCTGCACAGAGGACCCCGAGCAGCTGCTGGAGTTCCTGGGCACAGTCGGTCACCCTGTCCTGAGCATGGAACCCTTCGATATGTAATCATACATAAAATACGCCAGTCCCTCCGGACTGGCGTATTTTATTCCTCCCGTTTTTGTTGTGGAACAGGAAAAAGTGTGGTATACTGTCATTAAAGGAAGTGACACAGAATGATCGATTTTCAGCCCTTAGAACTGTCCCAAAAAGAGCGCTATGCCGATTTTTTATCTCATTTTGAAAACCGGGGATGCGAATATAACTTTTCCAATTTATACCTGTGGGGTCGTCAGCGCATTGCCTTTCACGAAGGCAATTTGGCGTTCTTCTCTCAGTTTAACCGCAAAAGTGTTTATCCTTTCCCCCTTGGAAAGGACTTAAAGCCTACATTGGACGCGATCATTCATGACGCCAGAGTCCGGGGCATCCCCTGCCGCCTGACCAGCCTGTCTCAGGACGACTGCGCGCTGCTGGAACGGCTGTATCCGGGCAAATTCCGCTACCACATTGATCGGGACGGCTATGACTATATCTATTCTGCCAGCGAACTGGCAGAGCTGAAGGGACGTAAATTCCAACGCAAACGCAACCATTTTAACCGTTTCCGCCAAAACCACCCCAACTATACTGTTGAACCCATTACAGACGCAAACACCCCTGATGTAGAACAGCTATTGGAGGTGTGGTATACCCAGCGGCTTGCCGCCAATCCCCACTTGGACTTTCATATGGAACGTGCCGCCATCACCAAAGCATTGCGCTGCCGCACAGAGCTTGGTATGGAGGGTCTCGTGCTGGTAGATGAAGGGCGTATGATCGCTATGACTCTGGGCAGTCCCCTTTCAGATACCACCTTTGACGTGCAGTTTGAAAAGGCTTTGGAGGATGAGGACGGCGCATATCCGGCGATCAACTGCGCTTTTGCCCGTTACCTTTCCCAAAAATATCCCCGGCTGCAATGGCTGAACCGGGAGGATGATCTGGGACTCGAAGGCCTGCGAAAAGCAAAGCTGTCCTACTTCCCGGATCATTTCATCGAAAAAAGCTGGGCTTGCCTGCTGGAGGATGGCTATGATTATTGATAAACCCACCGACCTCCACGCCCTGCGCTGTCTGTGGAAGCAAGCCTTTGAGGATTCCGATTCCTTTTTGGACAGCTTTTTCTCTGTGGCTTATGCCCCTGACCGCTGTCGCTGTCTGACCCTGAACGGTCAGCTTTGCGCCGCCCTTTACTGGTTTGACTGCAGCTTTGAAGAACAGACCTTTGCTTACCTGTACGCTGTTGCAACAGATAAAGCCTATCAGGGGCAGGGTCTGTGCCGCGCCTTGATGGAGGACACCCACCGTCACTTAAAGAAGCTGGGCTACAGCGGCTCGATCCTGGTACCCGGCAGCGCGGAGCTGTTCTCCCTCTATGAAAAGCTGGGCTATCATCCATTCAGCCGTCTGAACAGCTTTACCTGCCAGCCCGGCACACCCGTTGATCTGCGGCAGATCGATTCCACCGAATACGCCCGGCTGCGCCGCCGCTTTCTGCCGGAAAACAGCGTTATACAGGAAGGTCCGCTTCTGTCCTTCCTGCAAACCCAATGCAGCTTCTACACCGGGACAGATTTTGTGCTTTGCGCTTCTTTGGATGCCGACACCCTAACAGTCCCGGAGCTGTTGGGCAACTGCGCCGCCGCACCCGGCATCACAGCCGCCCTGAGTGCCCATACAGGTCATTTCCGCACCCCCGGCGACCGGTATCCCTTCGCCATGTTTCACGCCTTGTCTGACCTGCCAAAGTCTCCCGGCTATTTCGCTTTGGCTTTGGATTGAAGCTTCCTTGCATCCGTATTATGACAAATTCGCCTTTTTTAAAATAAAATGCCTTATCCTGTAATTTTTTCTGAATTATCTCTTGCGCACTGAAAAAAATAGCTGTATAATGACATACAGATTTTTGATCCACAGTTTGGAGGAATTAATATGTCTGATAATATTCGTCCTGAAACCATGGCACGTATTACCACCCCGGAACTTGCTAAGGCTTTTATTGACGAGCAGGTGGCAGAAATTCGCGCCCAGGTCGGCAACAAAAAGGTCCTTCTTGCCCTCAGCGGCGGCGTGGACTCCTCTGTCGTTGCAGCTCTGCTGATCAAAGCCATTGGCAAGCAGCTGGTCTGTGTCCACGTCAACCACGGTCTGATGCGTAAAGGAGAAAGCGAACAGGTCATCGAAGTGTTCGGCAAGGAGCTGGATGCCAACCTGATCTATGTGGACGCCACTGACCGCTTCCTGAATCTACTGGCCGGCGTATCTGAGCCTGAAAAGAAGCGTAAGATCATTGGCGGTGAATTTATTAAGGTATTTGACGAAGAGGCCTCCAAGCTCGAAGGCATCTCCTTCCTTGCCCAAGGTACGATCTACCCTGATATTTTGGAATCTGACGGTGTCAAGGCGCACCACAACGTGGGCGGTCTGCCCGAGGATATGCAGTTTGAGCTGGTAGAGCCGGTCAAGCTGCTGTATAAGGATGAGGTCCGTGTGGTTGGTGACGCGCTGGGTCTGCCCCACGCGATGGTCTACCGCCAGCCCTTCCCCGGCCCCGGTCTGGGTGTCCGTTGCTTAGGCGCAATTACCCGCGACCGTCTGCATGCCCTGCGGGAGGCTGACGCCATCCTCCGGGAGGAATTTGACAAGAACGGTCTTGCCGGTAAGGTTTGGCAGTACTTTATTGCCGTACCGGATATGAAGAGTGTGGGCGTAAAGGACGGCAAGCGTTACGAAGGTTGGCCCGCCATCATCCGCGCCGTGAACACCACCGATGCTATGAGCGCAACCATTGAGGAGATCCCCTATGCGCTGCTGCACCGGATCACCGACCGAATCACTCACGAAGTAGATGGCATCAACCGCGTCCTTCTGGACCTGACCCCGAAGCCCATCGGCACCATCGAGTGGGAGTAACACCATCTTAATACAGTTTATTTATAATAGCAGACAGTGGTTTTCATTGTCTGCTGTTATTTTTATTATCATTATTATTTCGTGTGCAATTATTATCGATAACAGAACCACAGAAATCGTAAACCACGATATAATTTACAACTAAACGAAGCACGGCGGCAGGAAAAGAACTTCTCCTTGCCGCCGTTTCTTTATTTGTACTGCAAATATTCAATAAACCGTTTCACCGCAAGTGAGGCGGTTTTCTTATCTCTCAAAGCAAGTCCGATATTGCGGTACGCAGGAACATCAAGTTCTTTGGCTATAATTTTGTACGGTACACGCTTTAATATCAGTTCGGGAAGTATCGCAATGCCGAGTCCACTTTCCACCATAGACATTACAGCATAATCATCCCAAGTGGTAAATTTAACATTTGGGGTTAGATTATTACGCTCAAAGATTTCCGATATTTCTGCTTTTGCGCCCTTTTCCAAAAGCATAAACGGCTCATCACAAAGAGCAGTTACAGGAAAGCTATCGCAGTCTTTTAGCGGATGATTTTCGGGGATAATCGCCATCAGCTTATCTTTCTCTAAAAAGATGGTTTCAAAGTCTGGGTGTGTCGGTAATCTCAAAAAACCGCAATCTACTCTGCCCGTATGTATCCATTCTTCAATCTCGGTATAGTCACCGAGCAGAAGTTCATAGTCGATGTTGGGATAGTCCTTTTGAAATTCTTTTATGATATTCGGCAACCAATGGGTTGCCACGCTTGAAAATGTACCGATGCGGATTAGTCCTAATTGCAGACCGTTGAGCTCATCCACCTGCATTTTCAGTTTTTCAAAATCTGCACAGAGGGTTTGTGCGTATGGTAACAACTTCATTCCGTCACTCGTAGGCTTTACACCGTACTTGCTTCGTTCAAGAAGCGTTACGCTCCATTCTTTTTCAAGATCGGCTATCATTCTGCTGATGCCCGATTGTGTGTAATTAAGTATCTCTGCCGCCTTTGTAAAACTGCCGTATTCCACCGTTTTTACAAACGAGAGATATTTTTGCAAATTCATATCCATAAAGAA
>JAFSDV010000018.1 GCA_017436035.1 Oscillospiraceae bacterium
ACAAAAGGCACCTGCGTTTTGCACTTAGAATTCACATTTTATCTCTATTTCTTCGGTCGCAGTATGATAAAATAATAACAGAAAGAATGGAATCATACGATATCATGGCAAGGGACATTGAGGAATTGAGCGTGGGTCAGTTTATCATCCGCTTCACTTCCATCCTTTCCAACCGCTTCGACACTACTGGCTTCAAGCGGGCATGCGCTGACCTCTACAAACAATACACGAAGCACACAGCAACTCTGTGAAATCATTGAGCGTGTGCGGGAGAAGCGGTTGCGGTTGGTGATTGTAGGCAGTATTACCCTTGATTGCCGGAGCGGTCAGGCTGACCCTATGAGTGAAGCATTCTTACAGATGGCGGGGGTATTCAGCCAGTTGGAGTTGGCTATGATACGCTCCCGTGTCCGGTCAGGGATGGAAAATGCGAGAGCAAAGGGACGGCAGATCGGGCGTCCGCAAGTAAGCAAAGAGGACATCCCCGCAAGTTTTCTCCGCCACTATCCCGCCCACAAGAACGGGCAGCTGAACATCAGCGAATTGGCGAGAGTGTGCGACATCAGCCGCACCACCGCATACAAATACAAAAGCCTTTTGGAAGCGTAAAAATGGAGCGGACTTGCGTCCGCTCCACCATACTTGTTTTACTCGCGTGTCATGGGAGTTTAGTTTTCGTCCGATTTCCCATATGTGCCAGCAGGAACGATACCAAGGCCGCTATCATCATTTTCGCTAATGACAAGAGTAATCGTACCATCCTTCCCCACATTGATATGGGCTTCATATACAAGTTCGTTGTTTCTGTAAATATTGACGAACTCTTTAGGTGCATCAAGCCATTGTTTGCTTTTGAACATTGCGTCCCATTTTAGTTCTTCTTCGTTGATCGTACAAGTTCCATTCTCACGGAATTCAAGCACCCCACCCAACTCACGCCAACCGGAATAGAGGTTCCAACTGCCGCACACTATCGAAAGGAATTCGGCATCAACTTTGGCTTGAGTGCTATCTGTGTTTTCGTTAGTAGTGCCCCCGTTGGCAGTACTTTCGTTATTGTTCGGCTGACCCTGCGAATCCCTGCCACAAGCGCACAGGGACAGGCGTCCTCGACTGTCCCCAAATACAATTGTTGCCACACGGAGAGATTGCCGATAACTATATCCGGCAATTGGATGATTTTTACGGGCATATTTCTGTAGACCAATATGTAATCATGCCGGATCATATACATATTTTATTAGCGGTTCAAAACGCCTAATATCAATATTATTAGTGCATTTCGTTTCAATTCCGTCTCTTCACCGCCTTGGGTGTATTTTTGCAAAAAACTGTTTCAAAAAAACAGAACAATTATTACAATTCACTTACAGAATCTGGCAGAACTCTACCTGTTCGCCGGTGGGGGTCAGTAATTTAAAATAACGGCAACCCTTCTCCCAAAAAGTGGGAATTCCCTCAATGCCGTCGGTGCAGATGGAATAGCCTTGCTCTTTGCAGTAGGCATAATCAGCCTCGATGTCATTGGAAACAAAGGAGATATGGTCAATTTTACCCTGCACAGATTCGTCGATTGCTTCTTCATACATTTCATATACAGTATTACCATTTTTGATGAAATAGGCGGGAGTGTCTCCAGCATAGAAATGGCCTATCACCTCAAATCCCAAAACATCGCAATACCAATTCTTACTGGCCTCCAAATCGGTAACGGCCAAGCCAATGTGATCTAATTTTCTGCCTTTAATCATAATAGTATCCTCCAGTAAATATTGATAATAGCATAAATAACATTAAAGAAGAAATGCCAATTGCAGCAATAAAGGAACATGATCATATCATTTTCTGTCTCTTCATTTTTAAGTGTATTATTTCTTAGATATTTCCTCTCCTTGGGTGTATTATAGCATAAAAGCAGAAATAAAGCAATGCGGAGCATTGTATGTATAATTCGTGGCGAAGCCACACATTACCTATTCACTATTACTTATTACCTCACAAAAATCCCGTTGCAAATATTTATTTAGTGAAGATTGAAAAAATCAGCCATCCCGGTTGGGATGACTGATTTTTTGGAGCTGCTAGCCAGATTTGAACTGGCGACCTCATCCTTACCAAGGATGCGCTCTACCGGCTGAGCTATAGCAGCATTTGCAGACAGCTTTTGCATTATAGCGCACAGCACAATAAAAGTCAAGTCTTTTTTAGGTTTTTTCGAGGTTTTCTTTCAGGCAATTCACTGTAAAGCGCACTGCCCAAAACCAGTATAGCTCCAATGATGCTCAGCAGGTCCAGTGATTCCTTCAGAAGCAACGCTGACAGCAGCACCGCCGCCACCGGATCTATGTAGCTGAAAACTGCTGCGGTCTGGGCGCTCAGCTTCTGCAGCGCGCCAAAATACAGCGTATAGGCTATACCTGTATGGACAATGCCCACGATCAGCAGAAGCATCCACGCGCCACCGGTCATTGCCGAAAGGTCACAGCCTCCGGTTAGCAGCAAATACGGCAATACCACCATCGCTGCCGCGCCCAGCTGGACCACTGTTTTGTCATAGGGAGCAATCTGTCCGATCTTTTTATTCAGCAGCATCACAGACGCATACAGCACCGCCGCGCCTATGCCCAGTGCCAGCCCCATCAGCTCCGAGCCGGACGGCAGGCTTCCTTTAAGCACACCGGACACACAGGTCAGACCCAACAGCGCCACAGCAATACAAGCCAGCCTCCTTGGTGCAAGCCGCTCCCCCACCAAGGGCGAAGCAAGCACCAGCAGAACAGGAGCCATATAATAACAAACAGTGGCAATCGCAATAGTTGTATATTTGTAAGCCTCAAACAACAGGATCCAGTTCACCCCGATAGCAGCGCCGGACAGCAGCAGAAGAAGCAGATTCCTTTTTATATCTGCCCAACAGAGCTTTTTCCCGGTCACTGCCATAAATGTCAGCAAAAACAGGCAGCCCACAGCACCCCGGAAGCACGCGATGGCTGCCGGAGAAAGAGGGATCGCCCGCACAAAGATCCCGATCGTTCCAAAGATGCTCATCGCACCTAAAAATCTCAGTTTGAATGCATTCATACCATAACCTCTTGCTCTATATCCGCACCGGCCGCCCATTCCGGCAGAGCCTGAAAAACCATTTCCCGTCCTTGATGAAACAGGGTGATCCGGCAGGAGAACAGCATAGGCGCTGTTTCATCCGCCCGGGAGCCGTATTTGTGATCTCCCACCAGCGGATACCCTCTGCTTGCAAACTGGGCTCTGATCTGATGACTGCGCCCTGTGTGCAGCCGTACCAGCACCAAGGACCGTTCTCCGCTGCTCAGCCGTTTATACTCCAGCCGGGCAGCCTTTACACCGCCACGCTGCCGATCTACCACAAAAACCTTATTTCTGCGGCTGTCCTTAAACAGCAGATCTTCCCAATCTCCACATTCCGGCGGTGCTCCGTGAACCACGGCAACATACTCCTTGATCATCCGGTTTTCGGCAATCTGCCTGGATAACCGGGCAGCAGCCGCCTTTGACCGGGCACAGACCATCACGCCGCCCACATTCTGATCCAGCCGGTGCAGCGGGAACACCCCCGCGCCAAGCTGCTTTTCCAATTCAGCAGGCACTTCCCTCTCCGAATCCATGCCCACCGGCTTGATAAACACCGCAATATCCTTGTCCGTATACAGAATCTCCATCACTCATACCTCTGCAGCGTGTTCTGCAAAAAAGATTTCCTCGTGAACGAGGAAATCTTTTTATCAGGAATACTTTTTAGGCAAATGCACGGCAATGCCGTTGCGTACCTGCATGAACAGCTCTTCCATGAGCCGGGTAGCGGAACGGGGCAATGCGATATACCCATCTCCCCGATCCAGTATCTCGTCGTCAGGGTATGCCACCGGATCATTAACCACTTCCGGATCCATATACTCCTTGGCAGCAGACAGGGGCGTTCCGTAGCAGATCCAGTCCATATTGCCGCCTGCAATTTCCGGATCACACAGGAAGTTGATAAAGGTCTCCGCCTCTTTCTTGTTCTTGGCGCAGGTGGGGATGCACATGGCATCGATAAAGGTATTAAAGCCCTGACCCTCCGGCAGATAGAAGCAAAGATCCTCATTTTCGTCCGCCATAGTCAGGTAGTCCCCCGCATAATACGGCGCGATCCATGCCTCTTCGTTTTCCATCAGATCAAACACCTGATCCATAATATACTGCTGCACCACCGGACGCTGCTCCGCCAGCTTCTGGGCGCAGGCGAGAAACTCCTGAGGGTCTGTGGAATTGATGTCATAGCCCAGCAGACACTGGGTAATGCAGAACGCGTCACGGGAGTTGTCGAACATCAAGATCTTATCCGCATATTTCTCGTTCCACAGCAGCTCCCAGCCGGTTACATCCTCCTCGTCCACATACTTGGAGTTGTAAATAATACCCACTGTGCCCCACGTATAAGGTACAGAGTATTTATTTTCCGGATCGTAATCTGTATTGCGGAACCGCTGGTCGATATACTTATAATTGGGAATGTTGTCAAAATCCAGCTCCAACAGCATCCCCTCTTCAATCAGCCGACCCACCATATAGTCCGACGGGATGATCACATCCACGGTAATACCGCCGCCTGCCATTTTGGTATACATGGTCTCGTTGGAATCAAAGGTGACGTAATTGACCCGAATATTGGGATAAGCCTCCTCAAACAGGGCGATCACATCGATACAGCCGTCATTTCCCTCAGAAATATACTGTCCCCAGTTATACACATTGATGGTCACCCGATCGTCTGTTTCCATACATGCGCAGCAGCCAAAGGAGAGCACACAGGCTAAAAGAAAACAAAACAGTTTTTTCATCTCTCAGCCCCTCCTGTGCCCGTTTTTGGCTTTATCCTGCCGCAGCTGTAAAAGATTCATGATCACCATCAGCACCAGGATCAGCAGAAACAGCATGGTAAACATGGCGTAAATCTTCGGCTGCAGCTGCTTTTTCGTGTAGTTGTAGATCTCTACCGGCAATGTGATAAAATCCAGACCGGTCACAAAATAGCTGATCACGAAGTCGTCCAGACTCATGGTAAAGGCCATGATCGCGCCGGAAAGAACGCCGGGCATAATCTCCGGCAGCGTCACTTTAAAAAACGATTGCAGCGGTGTGCAGCCCAAATCCATAGCTGCCTCTACCAGTGACCGGTCCATTTGCTTCAGCTTGGGCATCACGTTCAAAATCACATAGGGCAGATTGAAGGTGATATGGGCGATCAGCAGCGTCCAGAAGGTCAGGCTGTCCCGCTGTCCAAGCAGCTTGCTGCCCACAAAGACGAATAGCAGCGACAAGGAGATACCGGTCACGATATCCGGATTGGTCATAGGAATGTTGGTCAGGCTCATAACCGTTCTGCGCATTCTAGGGTTCAGTCCCTGAATACCCACCGCCGCCACTGTGCCGAAGGCGGTGGCAATTCCGCTGGCCAAAACAGAAATGATCAGAGAGTTGCCCAGCAGCGTCAGCAAGCTCCGGTCCCGAAAGACCTCCGCATACTGCTGAAAGGTAAAGCCCTCAAACTGGGTAATATCCTTACCCACATTGAATGACGCAATGATCAGAACCGCCATAGGTGCGTACAGGAAAACAAAGATCAGCAAGGTGATGATCCGATTTGCTTTTTTCATACCAGTACACCGCCTTCCTCATCACTGCCGAAGCGGTTCATAATGCCGGTACAGACAAACACAAGGACCATCAGCAGCAGGCTCAGAGCCGCGCCCATATTGGCGTTGTCGCCCTGCTTGAACTGCCGCTCGATAATATCGCCGATCAGCACGATATCGGTGCTGCCCAGCTTGTTGGAAATATAGAAGGTGGACACCGCAGGCACGAACACCATGGTCACGCCGGAAAGGATTCCCGGCATGCTCAGCGGCAGCACCACCCGGGCAAACACCTGAATGCTGTTGCAGCCCAGATCCTCCGCGGCTTCAATCAGCCGGTTATCGATTTTAACAATGATCGCATACAGGGGCAGGATCATATAAGGCAGGTAGTTATAGACCATACCCAGAATCACTGCGCCGGGGGTGCGGATCAGCGACAGCCGGGGCAGCCCCAGCATCTCCAAAAAGTTGTTGATAATACCGGTATCCTGCAAAAGACCCACCCAAGCCAATGTGCGCAGCAAAAAGCTCATACACATGGGCAGCATCACCAGCATATACAAAAATCGCTGGGCGGTGGGTCTGCAGTGGGCCATGTAATAGGCCACCGGATAGCCGATCACCAAACAGATCAGCGCAGAAACCACAGAATACAGAATACTGCGCCAAAAAGCCGGCAGATAGAGCACGAGGTTTTCAATATTGCCAAAAGAGAACGCACCGGTATCCACGTCCGTCAGCGCGTAAAACAGCACCACACACAGCGGGATCAGGGTAAAGATCACCATCCACGCAATATACGGACCGCTGAGCAGCAAAGACTTATTCTTCTTCATCCCCAGCATCCTCCGTAAGTTCATCATACTCGGCGGAGTAGGAGCTGTAATCTCCAAACATACCGGAATATTCGCTCTTGTGCATAATGTGGATGTCCTCAGGATTCAGGCGGATGCCCACAGACGCTCCAACCGGCTGGAAATCTGTGGTTTGGATCAGCCATTTGAAGCCCTTGAAGTCCACGATAATATCGTAATTAAGACCCTTAAAGGTCACAGCAGTAACCGTACCCACCAGGTGACCCTCTTCCGGCGCAACGAAGTCGATATCCTCCGGGCGAATAACCACATCCACCGGCTCGTTGGGCTCAAACCCGGCATCCAGGCACTTAAAGGTGCGACCAAAGAATTTGACCTTGTAGTCTGCCAGCATCACGCCGTCCAAAATATTACTTTCGCCGATAAAATCCGCCACAAAGGCATTTTTCGGCTCGTTATAGATATCCTCAGGCTTGCCGATCTGCTGAATACGGCCCTTATCCATGACCACCACCGTATCAGACATGCTCAGTGCTTCCTCCTGATCGTGGGTCACGTAAATAAAGGTAATGCCCATTGCCTGCTGAATACGTTTCAGCTCATTCTGCATATCCTTGCGCAGGCGCAGGTCCAGCGCGGCGAGGGGTTCATCCAGCAGCAGTACCTTGGGACGGTTGACCAGTGCCCGGGCGATCGCCACCCGCTGCTGCTGACCGCCGGACAGGCTGTCGATCTTGCGGTGTTCAAAGCCCTGCAGACCGACCACCTCCAGGATCTGGTGTACCCGCTCATGGACCTCCGCCTTGGGCAGCTTTGCCACCTTTAGGCCGAACGCAATATTGTCATAAACGTCCAAATGGGGGAACAGCGCATAACGCTGAAACACCGTATTGATCTGCCGTTCATAGGGCGGCACATCGTTTATGCATTTTCCGTCAAAAAGCACCCTGCCGGAAGTGGGGGTCAAAAAACCGCCAATAATGCGCAGAGTGGTCGTTTTGCCGCAGCCCGAGGGGCCCAGCAGCGTGAGGAATTCATGGTCGTTAAAATACAGATTGATACCATCAAGTATCCGCTCCCCGTTGAACTCCATTACGAGATCTTGGAGTCTGATGAGTTCTTTGGACATTATCCTCCCCCGTTTCTTTTTATATTTGTGTCGAAACCAACACTATAACAGTATACATATACCCTAAAAAACCGTTATTGTCAACGATATTTTGCGTAAATTCCCAATAATTCTCCATGGAAGATTCAAAAAAGAAATTCCCGTTTTTTACCGCAAACCGGAAGCTTTCAGTCAAGGGGGGCTGTCCCGCCAAAAAGTGAGACAGCCCCCGTTCAATACCTTACAAATTCTCTTTGATCTTACGGATCATTTCCTCATATTCCGTATCGGATAAGAACACCTTGCCGGGATTCATCTGGAACACACCGCCCCATTCATCGCCGCCTTCATACTTAGGAACAAGGTGTATATGCAGGTGGCAGCCGGTATCACCGTAAGCGCCGTAGTTGATCTTATTGGGATGAAATGCCCGGTGCAGAGCGTTTGCCACCTGACATACATCCTCCATAAACAGATCCCGCTGCTCCTTGCTGATATCCACGATCTCGCTTACGTGATCCTTGTAAGCCACGATCACCCGTCCGGGCTTGGATTGTTCCTTAAACAGGATCAGCTGGCTGACCCGCAGATCGCAAACGGGAATACCAAAGCCGGCTAAGATCTCACCGCCCATACAATAACCGCAATTCGGATCTTTCATCATTTATTCCTCCTGTAAATGCTCCGTATATTTGAGGGCTTTACCGCTCCTCACGGAAGTAATTCAGTCCCAAAAATGCCGGCTGACCACTGTTTTTCTTCTTCTGCACGGAAGAAACCACCAGCACCACGGCTGTAATAATAAAGGGCAGCGCGTCAAACACCTGGGAAGGTATATCCGCCAGCCAGCCCAAGCCGCCCGGAAATGCTGCCGCCAGCGTACTTCCGGACACCTTCAGGGTGTTAAAGAAGCCAAAGACAAACGTACCCAGAATTGCCAACGCCGGGCTCCAGTTGGCAAAAATCACCAATGCCACTGCGATCCAGCCATAGCCGTTGATCCAGCAGTTGGAGTTAAAAGAGCCACCCATATTCAGCGCCATATAATAGCCGCCGATACCCATAATGCCGCAGCCAAGGCAAATATGCAGATATTTCATTCTATTGACATTGATGCCCACGGAATCCGCTGCACCGGGATTTTCGCCAATTGCCCGCAGCCGCAATCCCGGCGCGGTCTTATTCAGATACCACCACAGCACAACAGCAATGGCAACACCCAAATAGACCATGATATTATGGCTGAACAGACCGCTGCCGATCACCGGCAGCTTGGAAAGTCCGGGAATCGGAAGCTCCGCAAAGCCCTTCATAATGTTGGAATAGTCACCCATTACCGGCCACTTGACCGCTTTCAGGCTTGTTCCTACAAAGAAATATACACCCAAGCCAAAGGTGGTCAGTGTCAGACCGGTAATATTTTGATTGGCCTGCAGGGAAACCGTCAAAAACGCAAACAGCAGGCCGCACAGCACACCGGCTAAAAACGCTACGCCAATACCCACACCCAGAGAGTTGGCGAAGCACCCCATCATATAGCCAAAGATCGCGCCAACAGCCATAATTCCTTCTACACCCAGATTCAGGCTGCCGGATTTTTCCACCACGATCTCGCCTACCGTGCCGTAAAGCAAGGGAACATTATAGACCACGATGGCGTGCAAAAAAGAAGTAATCACACTTAATTTATCCATTGCGGTCCTCCTTTCTTGTACGGACGATCCGGAAACGGATCATAAAGTCCGCGGCAAGCACCAAAAACAGAATAAAGCCCTGAAGCATATTGGCAAAGCTGGAATCCACCTGCTTAAAGGTGGCAGCCGCCACGGTAGAGCCGTAGTGCAGCATGGAGATCAGGGCAGAAACAGCGAAGATCACCCAGGTATTCAGCTGTGCCAGCCAGGCAACAATGATACCGGTCCAGCCTACATCGGCAGTGATGGAGGTAGACAGGGTTCCAACAGTGCCCATTTTGAATGCCGCCGCAAGACCGATCAGGCAAGCGGAGAAAAACACAGTCCGCAATACGATCCGGTTGGTTTTCATACCGGCGTACCGGGCAGTGCCGATGCTGTCGCCCACCACATTGATTTCATATCCCTGCTTGGTGCGCTTCAGATATACGTAGATCAGAAGACCGATCACAAACACCAATATGACGCAGATATTCAGCTCGAATTTCCCACCCATGGGTATAGTGGGGAACAAGGAGCTGTCCGGGTGCTTTTGGGGAACAGGGCGCAGCTCATTGGCATTGAGGTAAAAATTCCAGCCTGCCTTGGTGCCCATCAGGAAATTCAAAAGATAGACCGCAACATAGTTGAGCATCAGGGTCAGCAGTGTTTCATTGGTGCCGAACTTCACCTTCAGTGCGGCGACCAGCAAGCCGTACAAGCCGGCAGCTGCCATAGCCGCCACACAGATCAGCAGCAAAACAGCCGCCGAGGGCAGCGTGTTGCCCAGCAAAATAGCAGCCGCGGAAGCCGCCAGCGCGCCCATAATAAACTGTCCTTCACCGCCGATATTCCAAAAACGCATCTTAAACGCCAGACTCAGTCCCAAGGAGGTAAGTGCCAGCGGCACAAAATCCTTCAGGTAGTTGATATAGGTCTTATAGGCAATCTTGTTGCCGATCGTACCAAGCGTAAACATCCGGGTGTAGTAAGCCACAGGATTGACTCCGATGGCCAGCAGGATCACACTGCCAATACCCAGTGCCACCAGCACCGCGATCAGGTAAAAGCAGCAGCGTTTCCACAGGGGGCAATTCTCCCGTTTTACAATATGCAGTCCCACGGTTTATGCCTCCTCTCCCTGCTCCGCCTCGCCAAAGCGTGAATCCTTGGCGATGCCCGCAGGCTTATCCTCGTATTTGTTGGAAAGGTCCAGCGCACCGGTCATCATCAGACCCAGCTCTTCCTTGGTGGTCTTATGGGCATGGACCACGCCCATCACCTTTCCGTGGCACAGGACCATGATCTTATCGCACAGTGCCATCATCACATCCATATCCTCACCCACAAACAGAATTCCAACACCTGCCTGCTTTTGTTGGTTGAGGATGTTGTAGATGGTAAAAGACGAGTTAATGTCCAATCCCCGGACGGGATAAGCTGTAACGATCACATTGGGTCCTGCCTTGATCTCCCGACCCAGCAGCACCTTCTGTACATTGCCGCCGGAAAGACGGCGCACCGGTGTTTCCGTAGAGGGTGTCACCACCTCCAGCTCCCGGATCACCTGCTCCGCATCGGCTCTGCCCAGCTTTCGGTTCACAAAAGGACCCTTTGTATCGGCGTAATTTTTCAGGATCATATTGTCCGTAATAGACAAAGAGGGGGCTAAGCCCATTCCCAAACGGTCCTCGGGAATAAAGGACATGGAAATGCCCTTCTCCAGTATTTTTTTCGGAGAAAGTCCGACGATATTGTCACCCTTGTGGATCATCTGACCCTTCTCAATCGGACGCAGACCGGCAATTGCCTCGCAAAGCTCCTTCTGCCCGCAGCCGGCAATGCCCGCAACGCCCAAAATCTCGCCGCCGCGGATATAAAAATTGACACCGTCGATGGCAACAGAGCCTTCGTCACTGCGAATGGTCAAGTCCCGGACCTCCAGCAGCGGGCGGGTCGTTTCCATCACAGGACGGTCGATATTCAGATCGATGGGTCTGCCCACCATCCACTCGGTCAGTGCCTGTTCATTGGTCTGAGCAGTCTCTACCGTGGTAATATACGCGCCCTTACGCAGGATCGCCACCCGGTCGGAGATCTCCATCACCTCGTTGAGCTTGTGGGTGATGATGATAATGGAGTGCCCCTCTTCTTTCATTTTGCGCAGGACCGCGAACAGCTTTTGGATCTCCTGCACTGTCAGCACCGCAGTCGGCTCATCCAAAATAATGGTCTTGGCGCCGTAATACAGAACCTTGATGATCTCCAGCGTCTGCTTTTCGGAAACAGACATATTGTAGACCTTCTTCTTTGGGTCGATCTCAAAACCGAACTTTCTGCTGATCTCCCGGATCTGGGCATAACGGTCCTTTTTTAGTACCAGTCCCGCACGCTCCTTGCCCATCCAGATATTGTCAGCGGCAGAAAACACATCCACCAGCTTAAAGTGCTGATGGACCATACCGATCCCCAGTTTTTTGGCATCCTCGGGAGAGTTAATGACTGCCTCCCGACCATCCACCAAAATACTGCCGCTGTCAGGCTTATAAATACCCGAGAGCATATTCATCAGCGTAGTCTTGCCGGAGCCATTTTCACCCAGCAGCGCCAGGATCTCGCCCTGCTTTACATTCAGCTCCACATTGCTGTTTGCCACCACACTGCCAAAGGCTTTGGTGATCCCTCGCATTTCGATGGCGTAACGCTCGCTCATGGAGAGTTCCTCCTCTCTTTTTATAAAAACACAAAACAGAAACCAACATACTGTCCGTTTGCTTCCTGTGTTCTGTCTTTATAAAATCCGGGTCGGCCGGTTGGGGCCGACCCGGTAAAAATATCGGGATATCAGATTATACTTCCTCGACGCCCTTGACCAGATAGTTCATAGAACCCTTGATCACGCCGTCGTCCACAGAAGCACCGCCGGCTTCCACAACAACGGTGTTTTCCATGGGAGCCTTGAAGTTGCCGTCCTTGTACTGCAGACCGTTGGACTCCAACGCTGCATTGGTCTTGGTAACGGAAACCTTACCTTCTGCATCAACGCTGATGTTCAGCTTCACACCGGTAAATACATCCCACTCACCGTCAACCATCAGCTTCTTAACAGCCTCGATGGCTTCCTTGGTACCCTTGGCGCAGTTTTCAGTCAGGGGAGAAACATCCACAAAGCCTTCCTTCAGACCTCCGTAGTAAGCGTTGCCGCCCATTTTCTCAACAAACTTGGAAGCATCGCCCTCGCAGGCCTGTGCAGCCTTAATAGCGGTTGCATAGTAAACATTCCAGTTCCAAATGGCAGCAGTCAGGTGTGCCTTGGGTGCGTCCGCAGTCATATCGGAGTTGTAGCCGCAGCCGAAGACCTTGCCGTTCTGGGCCGCGATCTGGGGCTGAGCGGAATCACAGTGCTGGGAGATCACGCCACAGCCGAAGGAATTGATCAGCTCTTCAGCGTAAGCCTTCTCGTTGATCTCGTCAGCCCAGTTGTTCAGGTTCTTCACATAGATCTTCGCATTGGGGTTCACAGCCTGCACGCCCAGCGCGAAGCCGTTGATGCCGGAAGCAGTCTCAGCGTAGTCGGTGGTGTGGGCAGCAACATAGCCAACGTTGTTGTTGCCGGTCTCCAGAGACTTCAGACCTGCAGCGATACCGGCCAGATAACGGGCCTGATAGATCCGCCCAAAGTAGTTATTAAAGTTGGTCTCGTTTGCTTTGTAGCCGGTGCCGTGGGAGAAGATCACGTCTGTATACTCCTTGGAAGCCTCTTCCAAAGCATCGATATAGCCGAAGGAAATGCCGAAGATGATGTCCGCGCCGTTACTGACCAAGGTGTCCACAGCGTCCAGAACAGCCTGCTTGTCCTCGGGAACGTTGTCCACAATAACCAGCTGCTTGTCCGTGTCCATACCCAGGCTCTTCATAGCGGTGGTGATGCCGTTATGGTGCGCAAAGGTGTAGCCGGCGGTATCGCTCTTGCTGTTGATGTAGATCGCGCCAACCTTGAACTCGTCCTTGGTCTCCGGATCTCCGCCACAGGCTGCCAAAGACAGCATCATGACCAGAGCCAGAAGCAGTGCCAATGTCTTTTTCATTATTGTCTTCCTCCTAAATCTTTTCTTTCTCCAAAATGATGAAAACCGGCTTGCCGCCGATTTTTGTCTGAACAAGGCGTTCTGATCCGTCAAAAACACCCCATTTTCAACACAAATAGCATACCACAGCGCAAAAACAAAGTCAACCGCCATGTTCGCTTTTACTTTTTTATACCCATATTTTTTTCTGTTTTTTTCATAAATATCCTTCTGAAAACCGGCAAATACTACCTGTATCTCATAAAGGAGTTGATTGACTATGATCGAACAGGATACCGTCAAGCTGCTGCGGGAATGTGACGCAGGCATTAAAATGGGGATCTCCTCTATTGAGGAGGTGCTGGACCATGTTCAAAGCAGTAACTTCAAAAACCATTTGGACCGGTGCAAAAATGAGCATGACGCATTGAAAACCGAGATCCAGTCTATGCTGGAGCGTTATCACGACGAGGGGAAAAATCCCAACCCGATCGCCAAGGGCATGTCCTGGATGAAGACCAATATGAAGCTGGGGATGGACGATTCCGACCATGTGATTGCCGACCTGATGACCGACGGCTGCAATATGGGTGTCAAGTCCCTGAGCAAATATTTGAACCAATACAAAGCAGCCGACGAATCCTCCAAGGATATCGCCAAGCGGCTCATCAAGCTGGAGGCCCAGCTGGTCGAAGACATCCGCCAATATCTTTAAGCCGGACACATTAACGAAACCGTAGGGAGCGTCAGGATCACCACCCCCTACAAGTAAACCTAAAGGAATTTTCAACTTCCAATATTCACTTCTCAATTACAAAGGCGCGCTGCTTTTGTGCAGCGCGCCTATATCAATTATTTACTTCAGCCCCAGTGCTTTTTCGTCAACCAGCTTGATGCTGTGCGCCTGCAGGGCCTGAACAAGCTTCTCCTGATCGGAGATCCGCAGCACCATATAGGCTTTTTCATCCTCGTGGACAAACAGAGAGTACATATACTCCACATCCACATGGTACTCTGCCAGTGCGGCTAAAAGCTCTGCCAAGCCGCCGGGACGGTCCGGCACTTCCACCACCCACACAGGGGTCATAGACAGAATATCCCCATGCTGCAGCAGCACCGCGCTTGCCTTCTGCGCATCGTCCACGATCATACGGGCAAGACCGTAATCCGCCGTTTCAGCAATGGAAATGGCACGGATATCCACGTTCTGCTCAGACAGCAGCTTTGTGATCTCTGCCAGCTGACCGGTACGGTTTTCCAGAAATACGGAGATCTGATGAATACTCATAGCTATTCCTCCTTAAATCTTACGCTTGTCGATCACGCGAACCGCCTTGCCCTCACTGCGGGTGATGGATTTCGGCGCGACCAGCTTCACCTTTGCCGCAATTCCCAGCATTGCCTTCAGGGCAGCAACCAGCGTCTTTTCTGCTTCTGCGATCTTAGCCAGAGAATCGGAGAACATCTCCGGATTCATCTCCACCATGACCTCAAAGGTATCAGAATTGTTCACCCGATCTACAATGATCTGATAGTTGGCAGGATAGCCCTGCTGGAGCAGCACCGTTTCGATCTGAGACGGGAACACATTGACACCGCGGATGATCAGCATATCGTCGCTGCGGCCCATAGGCTTGCTCATTTTCACATGGGTTCTGCCGCAGGGGCATTTCTCCCTGGTGAGCACGCAGATGTCCCGCGTCCGATAGCGCAGCAGCGGGAATGCCTGCTTGGTGATGGAGGTAAAGACCAGCTCACCCTTGCTGCCCTCCGGCAGCACCTCGCCGGTGTCGGGATCAATGATCTCTGCGATAAAATGGTCCTCGTTGATATGCATACCGGTCTGAGCCTCGCACTCATACGCCACACCCGGACCGGAGGTCTCCGTCAGACCGTAAATATCGTAGGCCTTAATGCCCAGCTTATCCTCAATATCCCGTCGCATATCCTCGCTCCACGCTTCCGCGCCGAAGATACCGGCCTTCAGCTTGATCTGATCCCGCAGACCCTGCTCATGGATGGATTCCGCCAAATACGCAGCATAAGAGGGTGTGCAGCACAAAATAGTGGAACCAAGATCGACCATAAACTGAAGCTGGCGATCGGTGTTGCCGGAGGACATCGGCAGGGTCAGACAGCCCACCTTATGGGAGCCGCCGTGCAGACCCGCGCCGCCTGTAAACAGGCCGTAACCGTAGGCAACCTGGCACACGTCTTCCTTTGTTCCGCCCGCTGCCACAATGGCACGGGCGCAGCAATCCTCCCAAAGGTCCACATCATGCTGGGTGTAGAACGCCACCACCCGCTTTCCGGTGGTACCGGAGGTGGAGTGGATCCGCACGCACTCAGAAAGGGGCATGCCCAGTAAGCCGTAAGGATAAGCCTCCCGCAGGTCGTCCTTGCTCAGGAAGGGCAGCTTGCGCAGATCGTCTGTGCTCTGAATATCCGCAGGCGTCACACCCTTTTCTTCCATTTTCTTCCGGTAGTAGGGAACGTTGTCCCAAACATGCTGCACCTGCTTGACCAGCCGCTCGTTCTGCCACTGACGGATCTGCTCATAGGACGCAGTTTCGATTTCCGGTTGATAATAATTCGGCATATACTTCCCTCTCCTTTTATGCGTTCAGACCCAGGCTGAATGCCTTTTTATTCATTTCCAAAAACTTTGCCGGTACGCTCTCTTCGATCGCCGCCAGCCACTCCTCTTCAGGAATGTCAAAATACTTGGAAAGTCTGCCCATCAGCACCAGGTTCACCGCTTTGGAAGAGCCCGCCTGTTCAGCCAGAGCCAGCGCATCCATCGCATCCACATCCATACCGGCTGCTGCCATCTTCTCCAGCAGCTTTTCCGGATATTCCATCGCGCCGATAATCACCGGCATAGGGTTGATTTGCTGGGTGTTGGTAATGATTTTTCCGCCGGGCTTGAGATATTCCGTCCAGCGGGCTGCTTCCAGCAGCTCAAAGGATACGATATAATCCGCCTGACCCTTATCGATCACCGGAGAATAGACCTTATCTCCAAAACGGACATAGGTCACCACGCTGCCGCCACGCTGGCTCATACCGTGGACCTCGGACACTTTGATATCATAGCCCCGGTTCAGCAGCAGCCGACCAAGCAGCTTGGATGCCAGCAGACTGCCCTGACCGCCTACACCCACGATCATTACATTTTTCGTTTCCATATTCAGCCCTCCTCGGCGGCATTCAGCGCGCCCAGCTTGCAAAGCTGCTGGCAGACACCGCAGCCAACGCACAGTGTGTTGTCCACCTTCGCCTTGCCGTCTGCAATGCTGATGGCAGGACAGCCAATCCGCATACAGGCCTTGCAGCCTACACATTTTTCGCTGTCTACTGTCAGCGACTTCTTGTGCTTCACATACTTTAGCAGTGCACAGGGACGGCGGGAGATAATGACTGAAGGCTCATTGGCCGCCAGCTCTTCCTTGATCACCTGATCACACTGGGTCAGATCGTAGGGGTCTATCACCCGTACCCGCCGGATGCCCACTGCCTTACACAGCGTCTCCAGGTCAATCTTGGCACAGGGATCACCCTTCAGATTGTAGCCGGTGGTGGGATTCTGCTGGTGACCGGTCATACCGGTAATGGAGTTGTCCACGATGATCACCGTGGAATTGGACTCGTTATAGGCCATATTCACCAGACCGGTGATGCCGGAGTGCATAAAGGTAGAATCGCCGATCACTGCCACAGTTTTGCCGTCCATCGCACCCTGCTGGGACTTCAGGAATCCGTGCAGACCGGATACGGACGCGCCCATACAGATCACGGAATCCACCGCATTCAGCGGCGCAACCGCGCCCAGTGTATAGCAGCCGATATCACCCAAAACGGTGATCTTATTCTTTTTCAGTGTGTAGAACAAGCCTCTGTGGGGACAGCCTGCACACATCACCGGGGGTCTGGGCGGAACAGCGTCCTCCAGCTTGACACCCTGCTCACGGGTAATCTGCAGTGCATCCGCCACCAGATTTTGGCTCAGCTCATCGATGCAGGAGAACTTCTCCTTTCCGATGCAGTCAATTCCCAAATTTTTACAATGAGCTTCGATAAAGCCGTCCAGCTCCTCAACCACCACCAGCGTATCTACAGAAGCTGCGAAGCTGCGGAGCTTTTCTACCGGCATCGGCCAGATCATACCCAGCTTCATCACCGGATATGTATCACCCATGACCTCCTTGATGTACTGATAGGAGGTAGAGGATGTAATAAAGCCATAGGCATTGCTCCTGCCCGGCTCGATCCGGTTGATCTGGGCGGTTTCCGCATAAGCCGTCAGCTTCTTTGTCCGCTCTTCCACCACCGGATGACGCCGCTTGGCATTGCCGGGCATCATCACGTACTTGGGAATATTGGTCTCATACGCCTTGACCGCTTCCTCCCGCTCACCGGTTTCCACCACGCTCTGGGAATGGGATACCCGGGTGCACATCTTCACCAGCACCGGTGTGTCAAATTCCTCAGAAATCCGGTATGCCAGCTTGGTGAACGCCAGTGCCTCTGCCGAATCGGAAGGCTCCAGCATAGGGATCTTTGCCGCCATAGCGTAGTGCCGGGAGTCCTGCTCGTTCTGAGAAGAGTGCATACCCGCATCATCCGCCACACCGATGACCATACCGGCATTCACACCGGTATAGGAGATGGTAAACAGGGGATCGGCAGCTACGTTCAGACCCACATGCTTCATGCCGCAGAAGCTGCGTCTGCCTGCCAGGGACGCGCCAAACGCCGCCTCCATAGCAACCTTTTCATTGGGCGCCCACTCCGCATAGACCTCCGGATATTTGGCAACCGCCTCTGTAATTTCCGTACTGGGCGTTCCGGGATAGCTGGATACAAAGCTGCATCCGGCCTCATATAAGCCGCGGGCAACCGCCTCGTTGCCCAGAATCAACTGCTTCATTTTACTTCCTCCTTGTCAATGGGTTCGCCGATCGCGTCGGCAGCAGATACGACCACCTTCCGGTCATAACAAGAAAATACATACTCTACATGTTCCCCCTTGAGCGGCTTTGTTACAAGACTGACCGCCGGGACCAGCACCAGTCCCGCCAGCATGCAGAACACACCGGCATTGATGGGTGAGCGCAAAAGTGCAGGGAACAGATTCTTAAAGAGCATATTTGCCAGCATTACTACAGTAGAGAACCCGAAGCTGACCCAGACCGCCGCCGTTGTGACCCGCTTCCAGAACAGGCCGTACAGGAACGGTGCTAAAAACGCACCTGCCAACGCGCCCCAGGATATGCCCATCAGCTGGGCGATAAAGGTTATGTTGGAATTGTACTGGTAAATGGCGATCCCGGCAGAAATGGCAATAAACACCGCGATCAGCACACGCATAATGAAGATCTGCTTTTTCTCTGAAAGCTCTTTTACCACTGTTCCCTTGATAAAGTCCAGTGTCAGGGTGGAGCTGGATGCCAGCACCAAAGAAGACAGAGTGGACATAGACGCAGACAGCACCAGAACCACCACCACCGCGATCAGCACAGCAGGCAGATCCGACAGCATGGTAGGAATAATGGAATCATAGCCGCCGGCGGACAGATCGATCCGATCCGAGAACAGCCGACCGAAGCCGCCGAGGAAATAGCAGCCGCCTGCCACCACCAAGGCAAACAGAGTGGAAATGATCATACCCTTGCTGATCGCCTTTTCACTTTTGATGGCATAGAACTTCTGGACCATCTGGGGAAGCCCCCATGTGCCCAGGCTGGTCAGCAGCACCACACCCAGCAAATTGACCGGGTCCGGTCCAAAGAACGAGTTGAATGCGCCGGGCGTCTGAGAAACCGCAGGATCGACAACCTGTCCCAAATTGTTCAGAGCTTCCGTCAGTCCGCCCTGACCTCTCAGCACCGCGATGATCACCGCCACGATGCCCATCAGCATAATAATGCCCTGAATAAAGTCATTGATGGCAGTAGCCATATAACCACCGGCGATCACATAAATGCCGGTCAGAATACTCATGGCGATCACACAAACACTGTAATCGATCTCAAACGCCATACCGAACAACCGGCTTAATCCATTATACAGCGATGCGGTATAAGGAATCAAAAACACAAAAATGATTGCCGAGGACGCCAGCTTCAGCGGCTTGCTGTTAAACCGTGCTTCAAAAAACTGGGGCATAGTTGCACTGCTTAAATGCTGAGACATGACTCTGGTGCGGCGTCCCAGGACTGCCCACGCCAGCAGCGAGCCCAGCAGCGCGTTGCCAATGCCCGCCCATGTGGCTGCAATGCCAAATCTCCAGCCAAACTGTCCGGCATAGCCCACGAACACAACTGCGGAAAAATAGGATGTACCGTAAGCAAAGGCAGTCAGCCAAGGACCGACGCTTCTGCCTCCAAGGACAAAGCCCTCCACATTGTTTGCATGCTTTCGGCAGAAAAAACCGATTCCGATCATAATTCCAAAGAACACAATCAGTATGCCAATTTTAATTGCCATATCCATAAAGAATCCCTCTTTTCTGTTTGCCTCGTTAATCAGCCCGTTACCTGCGCTTCCACCAAACGGCCGCTGCAATACCTCTCCCGCAGAACCGGCTTTTCGATCTTTCCGGTAGGGTTGCGGGGAACTTTGTCAAAGAATACCTGCCGGGGACGCTTGTAGCGGGGCAGTGCCTGGCAGAAGGTGTCGATCTCCTCCCGGGTGCATTCCTCCCCTTCCTTGACTTCAACGATCGCCGCGGCGATCTCTCCAAGACGGGCATCCGGCAAACCGATCACCGCCACATCCTTGATCTTCGGATGGGCGCGCAGGAAATCCTCGATCTGCACCGGATACAGGTTTTCACCGCCGGAAATGACCACGTCCTTTTTCCGGTCCACCAGGTAGATAAAGCCCTCCTCATCCTCCCGGGCCATGTCGCCGGTAAACAACCAGGAATCCTTCAGCACCTCTGCTGTGGCTTCCGGATTTTTGTAATAGCACTGCATCACGCCGTCGCCTTTAACGATCAGCTCGCCTACTTCGCCCTTTTTCACCGGTACACCGTATTCGTCAACGATCCGGGCTTCCCAGTTATAGCCGGGCTTGCCGATCGCGCCCACCTTGTGGACATTCTCCACGCCCAGGTGAACACAGCCGGGTCCGATGGACTCGGACAGTCCGTAGTTGGTGTCGTACTGATGATGGGGGAATATTTTTTTCCAGCGGTGGATCAGACTGGGCGGCACCGGCTGCGCGCCAATGTGCATCAGTCTCCACTGCTCCAGCCGGTATTGGCTCAGATCGACCCGCCGGGCGTCAATGGCATCCAGCAGATCCTGCGCCCATGGCACCAGCAGCCAAACGATGGTGCACCGCTCTTCCGTAACAGCCCGCAGGATCCATTCCGGCTTCACGCCCCGCAGCAGCACTGCTTTGGAACCGGAGAGCAAAGATCCGAACCAGTGCATCTTCGCGCCGGTGTGATACAGCGGCGGGATACACAGGAACACATCCTCCCGGGTCTGGGAATGGTGGTTTTGTTCCGTCTTGCAGGCACAGACCAGTGCCTTGTGATTATGCAAAATCGCCTTGGGGAAGCCGGTCGTTCCGGAGGAGAAGTAGATCGCCGCGTCGTCTGTTTCTTCCAGGGCAACAGGGGGCGCACTGGAAGAGCAAAAGCCCATCAGGCGCAGTCCGTCCTCCGTATAAGCCGGACCGTCCTTGCCCACGAAAAACAGCATCCGCACCCCAGGAATTTCCTCCCGGATTCCGTCCATCCGGCTGATAAACTCCGGTCCAAACACCAAAGCCTCCACATCCGCCAGTTCCAGACAGTATTTGATCTCATCGCTGCTGTAACGGAAGTTCATAGGCACTGCCACGCAGCCTGCCTTCAGGATGCCGAAATAGATCGGCAGCCACTCCAGGCAGTTCATCAGCAAAACCGCCACCTTTGTGCCCTTTTTTATGCCCCGGCTGAGCAGCAGATTGGCAAAGCGGTTTGCCCGCCGGTCAAAATCCCGCCAGCTCAGCTCCCGGCGGTAAGGCGCATCCTGACTGGCACTTTCGATCAGATTGAAGTCCCACCAAGTGGCTGCCTGATCCCGTTCCTCTGACGGATTCAGCTCCACCAGGCTGACCTCATTGCCATACAGCCGTGCATTACGCTCTAAATACTCTGTTATGATCATATGTATTCACCCTTTTCGTGCAGTATCAAAAACAAGTCCCCTGCCTGTTCAGCAGAGGACAAGAAAATCCTGTGGTACCACCTCAATTTACCGCTTGCGCGGCCTCATGGGATCGAAACGATCCGCAGGCTGTATCGGGCCTCCCCCGTCTTCGCCTACTGCATTTCAGCAAAGCCACTCCGAAAGGTATTCCACGCCGGGATTCACACTGCCTTGCACCAACCGGCAGATCTCTGAGCGAATGCGTCCGTGTGTACTTCTTTTCATCATCGTGTTTCTTATGTATGTTCTTCATTTTACCATCGCAGGAAACACAAGTCAACAAAAAAATGGCAAAAACCCGAATTATTCTCCCCGCTCCACGGCAGAAAAAGCAAAATTCAAATATAAAACAGCAGGCAATCCACGACCATCCTTACATTCTTGATCGATCCGTTATATTCTAATTTTCAATTTTCCATTTTGAATTTTTATTAAACCCCGGCTGCGGCAATTTTGCCACAGCCGGGGTTTGACGCTTACAGGTTGAAATATTTGTCATACTCCGCAGGATGGGGGATCGCTGCCATCTGGCGGCACTCCTCCCGCTTGGTCTTAATGAAGCTCTTCAGCAGCTCCTCCGGGAACACACCGCCTGCAGTCAGATAATCGTGGTCCGCCTCCAGCGCGTCCAGTGCCTCCTCCAGAGAGGTGGGCAGACCCTGCAGCTTTGCCTTCTCCTCCTCCGGCAGATGGTACAGATTCATATCGTAAGGACCCCAGCCGTTTTCATGAGGATCGATCTGATTTTTAATGCC
The DNA here is from genome assembly GCA_017436035.1 of Oscillospiraceae bacterium. Taxonomy (GTDB): domain Bacteria; phylum Bacillota; class Clostridia; order Oscillospirales; family Oscillospiraceae; genus Faecousia. Next base: position 22,280 of record JAFSDV010000018.1, read on the forward strand.
GTCCAAGCCTGCCATCAGGATCGCCGCATAGCAGAAATAGGGGTTGCAGGTAGCATCTGGATTGCGCAGCTCAAAGCGGCGCTTGTTGGGTGTCTTGGCGTAGGCAGGAATCCGAATGACCGCGCTGCGGTTGGAGGTTGCGTAGCCTACTGTGACCGGTGCCTCAAAGCCGGGAACAAGCCGCTTAAAGGAGTTTGTGCTGGGATTGGTCAGGGCGCACAGAGAATGGATGTGCTTCAGCAGACCGCCCATAAAGTAATGGGCTTCTTTGCTCAGGTGCGCGTAGCCGTTATCATCGGAGAATACCGGCTCGCCGTCCTTCAGCAGCAGCATATGCACGTGCATACCGCTGCCCGCCTCGCCCCAAATGGGCTTAGGCATAAAGGTGGCGGTTTTTCCGTGCTTCAGAGCCGTATTGTGAATGATATACTTGATCATCATGGTGGCATCTGCCATGGCAGACATTTTGCCAAGCTGGGGCTCGATCTCAAACTGACCGGACGCAGCTACCTCCGGATGATGGTAGTTGATCTCAATGCCCGCATCCTTCATATGCATACACATTTCGCTTCTGCACTCATACGCCACATCAAAGGGCTTGGCCGTGTGATAGGCCTTCTGCTTCGGCACGATCACGCCCTTGCCCTCGGTTGCGCTGTTCCAATAGGACTGCTGGGCATCCACCCAGGCACTGACGCTGTTGGGCTGCACTTCCCAGCCCACCTGATCAAACAGATAGAATTCAAACTCCGGCAGGATCAGCATGGTATCGGCAATGCCGCTGTCTTTCATATACTGCTCCGCCGCAAGAACGATGTTTCGGGGATACTGGGCAAGAGGTCGGTTTTCCGGGCTGTCGATGATCATCGCGTTGCCGGTCATAGACAAGGTGGGAATGGTGCAGAACGGATCGATCAGCGCGGTATCCGGATCGGGAATGAATACCATATCACTCTTTTCCACCACTGCATAGCCGTAGTTGGAGGCGTCGAAGCCGATTCCGCTTTTGAGTGTATCCTCAGAAAAATTTTGTGCGGGAATGGTAACGTGGCGGTATTGACCGTTAATGTCTACCATCTTGAAATCGATCATTTCAATGCCATGCTCCCGGATCATGGACAAAACATCCTGTACACTTTTTCCCATATAATGAACCTCCTGTATTTTGGTTATATACATCATACAACATTTCACAAAAAATAACAAGCCTCTTTCCTATTCGGTATATAGCAACCGCCGGGAGCTGAAACAGCTCCCGGCGGTTGCAAACCTTATTTTTTCAGAAATTTCGTATAGCCTTTTCCATACTGAACACAGCGGGATACCCGACTCAGGGTGGCGGAGGAAATATCCGCCTGCTCTATGACCTGATTATAGGTCTTTCCCTCCAGCAACAGCTTAGCAGCAAAGACACGCTCTGCCATTTTTTCGATCTCCTTCACCGTACAAAGATCGTCAAAAAGCATACGGCAGTCCTCAGGCGTTTTCAGCCGCAGGATCAGATCATACAGCTGCTCAATTTTCTCGTTCATAGTGCCTCCTGTCAGTAGATGCTCTGCGCACCGTGGAGGAACGCTCTGGTCTTCTCGCTCTGGGGCTGTTCAAAAACCTGCTCCGGGGTACCGTATTCCTCGATTACGCCATCTGCCATATAAATGACCTTATCCGCAACCTCCCGGGCAAACTCCATCTCATGGGTGACTACGATCATGGTGGTGTCCCGGTTCTTCAGTCCCCGGATGACCCGCAGCACCTCTCCGGTCAGCTCCGGATCCAGCGCGCTGGTAGGCTCATCAAAGCAGAGGACCTCCGGCTGGAGTGCCAGTGCCCGGGCGATCGCCACCCGTTGCTGCTGTCCGCCGGAAAGCTGATGGGGGTAGCTGTCCAGCTTCTCTGAAAGCCCCACCTGATCCAGCAGTCTTCTGGCATTCTCCTCAATTTGCTCCTTTGTGCCCTTTTCCAGTAATGTGGGCGCAAGGGTCACATTGCCCAGTACATTATACTGAGGAAACAGGTTGAAATTCTGAAACACCAGACCAAAATGCAGCCGGTTTTGCCGAACCGTCTCATCGTCCAATGTAGTGGCATCGCTGCAATCGATCAGCGTTTTACCGCTTACGGCAATAGAGCCCGCATCCGGCAGCTCCAGGAAATTCAGACATCTCAAAAGGGTGGTCTTACCGCTGCCGGAGGATCCGATAATGGCAAGAACCTCTCCCTTTTTCAGAGAAAAGCTGATCCCCTTTAACACCTCGGTTTTCCCGAAGCTCTTTTTGAGATTTTCTACTGTTAACAATTCCATACGGTTAACTCCTGAAATAGCTGAGCTTCTTTTCCACTCTGCCCAAAATGATGGTCAGCAATCCCACAAACAGCAGATAGAATACGCCGGTATAGAACAGCGGCCAAACCAAAGCCTTTGTAGCCGCCAAATCCTTTGCTTGTTTAATGATCTCGCAGACCACAATACAATTTGCAAGTGCCGTGTCCTTGATCAGGGTAATGATCTCATTGGACATGGGCGGCACAATCCGCTTGATCACCTGCTTCAGCACAATATGGCGAAAAATCTGCGTTTTCGTCAAACCCAAAACATAGCCCGCCTCATATTGTCCCATAGAAATACTTTCAATGCCGCCGCGATAGATCTCCGAGAAATAGCAGGCATAGTTGATCGTAAAGGCGATCAGCACCGCCATAATACGACCTGCGTCCTGAATACCGTATGCAGAAAAGAAATAGCGATCCACATAACTGAACATCGGGAACTTAAACAAAAGCCCCGGCACATAATAAATAATAAAGATCTGCAGCATCAGCGGCACACCGCGGACAATCCAGACAACGACCTTAGAAACGGCTTTTATTGCTTTTACTTTGCTCATAGAGCAAAAGGCAATAGGCAAACCAAGCGGTGCGCCGCAAAGCAGCGTCACCGCAAAGATTAGCAGAGAAATCAGAAAGCCGTCAAACAGATACTGGGTAACCTCTAAGAATGACATTCACTTTTCTCCAAGTTATAATGTATTTATTTCTGATCGGCAAAATCGGTAACAACCGTTGCGTCCACGTTATACTTCTGCGCCAGCGTCATCATAAAGCCATCCTGTGCCAGCTTCTCCAGCTGCTCATTCACCTTAGCGGTCAGCTCGCTGCCCTTCTTAAAGCCAATGGCATAGTATTCCTTTTCACTGGACAAAGCTTCAATAACAGTCAGATTTGCGTAGTCACCTTTACCTACGAGGCTTTCCACCAGCAGTGCATCCATCACTGCAAAATCGATTGTACCGGCATTGACCTCCATCAGACATTCCATTTGGGTTGTAAAGCCCTTGACATTCACATTGCTAAATGTTTTAGCATAGCTTTCACCGGCGGAATCCTTTTCTGCTCCACCCTGCTTGCCTGCCAAATCTGCAGCCGCATTGAAGCCGGAATCCTTCTTTACCACAACAACCTGACGGTTGATCATGTACTTATAAGTAAAGCTTACTTTTTCAGAACGCTGAACGCCATCGCTGTCCGCGGAATTGCAAGTAAAACCGTTCCAAATGCAATCAATCGTTCCGGAGTTCAGATCGGTGTATTTGCTTTCCCACTGGATTTCCTTAAAGCTCACTTTGTATCCAAGGTTGGTAAAGACCTTCTCCGCCAGCTCGGTATCAAAGCCCACAAGCTTGTCACTTTCCATATAGTTCATAGGAGGATACTTGGTATAACCTACAACAATGGTCTTCTCTTCTCCCTTGCAGCCGGCAAAGCAAACAGCCAGCAGCATTACAGCAAGAGTCAGTGCAATAATTCTTTTCATGATCATAGTTCCTTTCCGTTGTCCCGGTGTCCCGGGTGAATTGATGAGCTCATTATACTTCACTAAGCTAAAGTTGTAAAGAGCTTTTTTCAATTTTTTTCTTTTTTATTGCAGTTGCATAAAGGCAGGCGTTGGCAGGCTGCTTTATTTAACTAAAGTGCAATAAAAACTGCCTGATTTGCCTGCTCTGAGCCGCACAAATTGCGCCACCCGCGGGCGCACACAGTGCGCCCCTACGAAAAGGTCGGGACGGTTACAAATGTTTTAGGCAGTTCATAGCCACCCTCTACATCCAAAAATACATGGTTTTAGGGGGTGCTGCAGCATTTGCAGCACCCCCTTTTATGCTATTGGTTAAAATCGATTCCCTTTCGCTCAGTCCAGTAGGTCAGCGCGTTTATAATGTCCTGCTCAGGCATATCGAAATACTCAGCCAGCTGCCAGGGCTCGGTATAGCCCTCGGAAAAGGCGGCGCGGAAATCCTGATCTGTTAAATACCGCTCCGCTGCCCAGCGGTTTGCCCGGTACTCACTGCGCTCCACCAATTCATAAGGACTGTCTACCTTGTGAAGGGCTCCGGTGGCAGCGTGCCCCAGCTCATGGCAGCACACGCCCCGCAGCAGCCGGGTAGACCGGATCTTTGAAAAGTCTAAAAAGACCGCATAGTATCCCTGATCCCGGATGGTCGCGCCCGGACCGGGGCAGCCGATGTAGGGAATCACATCCACCTGATGCTCCCGGCAATAATCGTAAAAATCTGAAATCTCAAACACGGTTAGTCCCTCTGCTTGGACGCCTGCCTTTCCCGCATCAGGCGCACCATATCCCTGACAGCTTCTTTTTGTCCCTCGTCCAGCTCCTTAAAGTCGCCGTAAAAGGCTACATCCACCTGATCCAACACATCTGCGGACGGACGGAGCTCCTCCTGTCCAAGCAAATACCCTACGGATACGCCGAAATACCCGGCAATCTTCTGCGCCGTTTCAGCACTGAGGCTTTTTTTGCGTCCCATTTTCAGATCGGTGATCAGACCACGGCTCAGACCCAGTTCATCGCAAAGACGACCGGGTCGGATGCCGGAACGGTTGCACAGGGAAAGGATGCTGTCATATAGGCTGTCCATAATCCTACCTCCACACCGCAGGACGCCGCCTGCGGAAGCTTTTGATCGTACCTGTAAAAGTACTTTATTGCTGGTGTTTTTTTCTATAATAGTACACGAACAGGTACTTGTCAATAAGAAATGCCGTTTTTTAGAGGTCTATTTGCATATTAGCGCGTTTTGCGTCCAATAAAACGGACAGCTGCAGAGCTTTACCCTTTGAGAATCACGAATTATTTTGTCAGAGGCAGAAAATGCTTCTGTGTTACAGCAAACGCCAGCTTCTTGCGTCTGTACTCATCCACAACACCCTTGTTGTTCTTACAGCCGGGGCGGCTGGCGAACAGCTCCTCGTCCACTCTGCAGTCAGCAAACTGCCACACGAATACGCCCATAATATCCTCGTCGTTGAGGATGGCGGTCAGCTGCATATCCAGCACCTCTGCCTGCCGCTCCTCACTCCACTTGCACATGCTCTCAGTGTGGTAGCCGTAGATACCGCCTGCGCCCACCTCACTGATGATCATAGGCTTGTTCAGACCGCCGTTGTTTGCGGCGTGCTCCTTCAGTGCCTCCAAATAGCCTGTGGGGGTAAAGTGGTCATTGGTAGCATACCAGCCGGGATAGATGTTGATGGATACGATCTCCTCCAGGTCGAAGCAAATATCCTTAAAGTACTTGTTGGAAGCGGAGGTCTTGGGACGGCTGGGATCCAGCTCTGCGATTCTGTCGTAGAGCTGCTGATAGCAGGAACGGCCGTGCTCGCTCTGGCTCTCGCACTCGTTGAGGATGCCCCAGCAGAAAATACTGGGATGGTTGTGATGCTCGGTGATCATCTCATCGATGCAGTCCAGGCTCTGGGGAATAAATTCCGGTCTGCTCATCTGCTCGTACTTCAGACCGCGGGCGTGTTCCTCCTCCCAAACCATCAGACCCAGCTCGTCGCAGACGTCCAGGAAGGTCTCGTCGTTGGGATAGTGGCAGGTACGCACGGCGTTCGCGCCGGACTGCTTCATCAGTGCGATATCCCGCATGATCGCCTGCAGGGGAACAGAGCTGCCCAGCATATTGTAATCCTCGTGGCGGTTGAAGCCCACCAGCTTCAGGGGCTCGCCGTTGAGCAGAACCTTCTTGCCCTCACACTTGATCTCCCGGAAGCCTACCCGGTCGATCAGGTCGTCGATGAGCTGTCCGTCCGCATACAGCTGCGCGGTGATCTCGTACAGCTTGGGGGACTTGGGGCTGTAAGGCAAAACGCCGTCAAAGCCGCAGATCTCGCTGAGAACAACCGCCTCATTTGCCGGCAGCGCAACAGTCTTGGACAGGAAGCAGTCCTTGCCCAGCAGCAGGTCCAGCTGCACGGTCTGCTCCTTGGCAGTTGTGTTCTTGATCTTTACATCCACCTTTGCCTTCCAGCTTCCGCCCTCGGTATAAGGTGTGAAATGGATATAATCCACCACAGCCTTGTCCAGCTTCTCGATGAACATAGGACGGATGATGCCGCCGTAGGTGTAGTAGTCGTTATCCTTATGCAGGGTGGACTCGGGATAATACGCATTATCCACCTCCACCTTCAGCTCATGGACGCCTTCTTCCACAGTCACATCCACGCTGAAGGGGGTGTAAGCGTTGTAGTGATGCTTAATGTGCTTGCCATCCAGGTATACATCAGCAGTGTGACTCACGCCCTTGAACACAAAGCGCACCGTGCCGCCGAACTCGGCATTCTTGGTGTAAACCGCCTTGCCCTTGTAGCGCACCAACTCAGGGATGCACTCCCAGCAGGAGGGTACGGTGATCTTGCCCTTGTAATTGGCGTCTGCCGCTTCAAAATCCCAAAGGGCGCTCAGTTCGATGGTTTTTCTAACATTGTGTGTATTAAAGAGTCTGTACATATGTGTAAACCTACCTTTCTTTTGATTTCCAATTTTATTATACCAAAACACCTGCCCTTCTTGCAATGTTTCAAATAGCTATTTAGATGTCCAAAAGTTCTGTAATTATTGACAAACGCCAAAATATAATGGTATAATTCCCCTGTAAAGGAGAACGACTATGCTTAGAAATGATTTTGATAATGTTTTCTACGGTCTGTCTGTGAACCTGCTGCGGGTAAACTGCGCCACCCATCCCCCACTTTGGACAGAGGAAAAAACCACCTCCGATTATGTGTTATGGAGCATCATAGATGGCTGTGTATCCATCCAGATCGGCGGCAGAACACTGCAGGCAGAAGCCGGGGATACGATCCTGTTTTATCCCGGAGAACAGTATACCGCCGGCAGCATCCAGTCCTGCAAGTTCCTGTATATTTACTTCACACTAAAGACCGGTCACGCCCTTGATCTTTTGCATAAGCACAACTGTTCCGGTATCGTTTCCGGAACAGCGGTCAAAGCATATAGGGATGCCTTTTGCTCTATGGTCCTTGAAGACACTGGGCCTACGGAAAACCTGAGCCTGCGGCTGTACTCCTGTTTTTTAAGCTACATCACCGAGATCCTGTATTGCCGGGGAACGCAATACGCAAAGCCCTTCCACCCGTTGCCGCCCACCATTGAGCCAAACGATCTGTGGGACGCAATCACCTATATCCATGAGCACTGTACCCAGTGCCTGCAGGCGAAGCATGTGGCCCAGCATCTGCACCTGAGCGAAAAGCACTTCATTACAAAATTCAAAGCGAAAATGGGCATATCTCCAAAGCAGTACATCACAAAATGCAAAATGGAAAAAGCCATGGAGCTTATAAAAACCAGCAGCGCGCCGATGAACCGCATTGCCCGCGCTGTAGGATATTCCGATCAGTATTCCTTCTCCAAAGCCTTCAAAAATTTTTACGGAGATGCCCCCTCCTTTTACAGAACCCACGCCGAGCAACAGCTCGACTGATCTGTAAAGTCCCCGGTTTTGCACCACGCAAAGCCGGGGACTTCTCAGTCTGCTGACGATGGATCAGTTGGAAAACTTCGGGGGATTCACCGGATTCCCGGCAAAGATATTGGGACCGGGATCGGACATAGAAAAGTACATCTTCGCCGCCTTCGTGGTGCCAAAATCCTGATTGGATCCGGAATTTTGCACCTCGTTAAAGGCATCCCGGAACATCTGATTGTGGGCTTCCTCCCGGTTCAGCAGGAAATCGATGGTCTCCCGAACCTTCTTGTCGTTGATCTGACGGTACAGATACTCATAAACCACCTTTGCCCGCTGCTCTGATGCAATATTGCTCAAAAGATCCGCACACAGATCCCCGGTCACCGTCACATAGTCCGCGGTCCAGGAATAGCCGGATGCATTGATCAGCCCCGGGTTTAATCCCAAAATCACATGGCTTTGGATCTCACCGTCAGGAACCTGCGCCGCATCCACATCGTGACCGTTCAGCAAATTGATGGTCTGGGCGACCATCTCCATGTGCCCCAGCTCTTCCGCCGCAATGTCCAGAAACAGGTCCTTGATCCTGGGATCCTTGATCCGGAAGCTTTGGGACATATACTGCATTGCCGCCTTCAGCTCGCCGTTGCTGCCGCCCAGCTGCTCCTGCAAAAGTGCCGCATACTGGGGATTCGGCCGCTCGATCCCTACCGGATGAAATAACTGTTTTTCGTGCTTAAACAAGCACACCACTCCCTTCAATGTGATATACTTATTCTTCCAATTTCTCCAGAAAATATACCCTTTCTTCCGCCGGATTTGCCTTGAGTCCCTACAGCCAAACCCATCCCAAAGGAGATTGCCCAGCAGAAAGCAATTATGAAAGTCTACCGCAGGTACCAGCAACGAGAGTATGAACGAATAGAACACCCCGCCCAGTTTCCCAGCGATTACTTTTTTAGTGCCTTGGCAGAGTTGGTGCTGGATGATTGAAAATTTGTTGTATCTGTGATATAATCAGTTCGATAAACTTGAATTTGACAGAGGGGGTATCTCTATGAAAAAGAAACTATATTATGTAATACCTTTTGTAGCCGTCCCGTTATTGCTATCGCTATGTGAACTGCTTGATAATAGGAATCTACTGCAAATGTCGCCTTACATCCTAAGTGCGTTACTTTTGCTCTTTTCTGTAACGATGGGCTTTTTCTCCACCACACATAGAACATTTGATTATTTGCTAACCGCAATTATGCCGCTATCGCTGTTTTGTTGTATGTTTGTAGCTGGTTTTTTAGACAAAAACGATTTAGAAACTCGATTCCATCTATACAAGGCGTTTAATGCTGCATTCCAGCCTATTGCACTACAATTATACTTTCTTATGGCAATCGTGACCTTCTTGGCTTCCTTTAAGTCTTTTAGAAATATTAGGAAACGCATTTCAAGTTGATAAATTCCAATATGTCGAACAGTTAAAGCAGGGGTGAAAACCCCTGCTTTTGTCGTTTCCAAATAAAAAATTCCTCATATCTTTTTTCTTAAAAATTCTCTCATAACCTTTTGTCCCAAAAAGAACAAAAGCAAGAGTGGTTCAGTTGGATTTGAATAGGTTTTCCCGTGTTTTTAGAAGTGCTATCGCAAGCGTGCTATTTCAGAGTGCTACCATAAAAAATAGCATTTTATAACTTCCAACTTTTTAGTGTTAGAACATAGAAAAAGTACCAAAAACAAGTCGTTTTCGGTACTTTTTATGGCACGTTGCACCGAAAAAGATATCACTTGTCAAGTTGATATAAATAATCGTTATACGTGTAATAATCTTTATTTTGCGAACTGTATTCATCGCAATTGTCCGCAACACTTTTTACTTTTTCATATATCTTATATGCTTCACTGTTATCAAACAAATTGCACATATCTTCTTTTGAATTAATGGTTAAACCTTTTGTGCAAAAAAGTTTCCCCGGCTCATTTCCGTAAGGACACATATTCCCGTGTCGGCAAGTCATACAACATTTCAGCAATACACCGTCAGGCAACTGTTTTTGCACATTAGCGAAAGCATCCACCCATAAATAATCTTTACCTTGTCCCCAAAGTTGTTCACCGTTATATTTTACGCCAACACTGACGGTAGGGCCTTTTTCAAGTTTTCCCTGAAAATATGTATCTTCTTCGTGATATACAATGTGTATTTCTGTTTCTTCCTCACCTGCAGGAGTAATTAGGTATCCTTTATGAATATATTGTTTATGTAACTCATACCAAGCTTTTTTGCAATATTCATCCCATTCAACAAAAACTTCATCAAAAGCAAATGTTACAAAAAAACAAGTTTGAGCGCAGGTACTTAATTCTACGTAAGTTTTCTTTTCTTTCTTACAGATATCAATGCAATTTATAGTAATACCATTTTTTATTTCATTCAAAAAATGTTTTTCGGCTTCTTTTCCATTATAAATTATTTGAAGCTCGTTCGTGTACCAATTTCCGTCATCATCCACCTGATATGCTCGCATTGGCTCAAAGGAAACAACATCAAATCCGATAAAAACAAATTCAGCAAAGTCAATTTCCATATCGCAGTTATGCGGATTCTGAACTGCATTTTCATGTATATTAAGATGCTTTGCCAAGAGAACAAGTTCGTTTTTATCGAAACGCACAAAAGAAAACTCAGCATCATGAAATTCAAACAAATCAAGTTTGTTTTCAACACGATATTTCATATTAACCCTCCTTTCCTTTGTTTCATCGATTATATTATATCAAAATTACATTCCAACTGCAATATCTTTTAGTTCAAGTCCTCCCCAAAGGTCGTTTTGGGGAAATGATATCTTTTGAATTCCACTTTGAAAAATGACATAAAAAACCCAGAAACCGTTGTGGTTTCTGGGTTTTCCGAACCGATATCTTTTTCGGTTCGCAATGTTGGTTGCGGAGGCAGGACTCGAACCTACGACCTCCGGGTTATGAGCCCGACGAGCTTCCAACTGCTCTACTCCGCGATATTTGCTGCATGGGACACGCCCTAAGTGCTTGGGTATTATACCACGGAGAATATAGTTTGTCAACCCCTATTTGAACGACGGATTTCGGCGGAATTTCCCATCCACTTTTTGATAAAATACACCCTGCACGGTACTGTGCAGGGTGTAAAAATTCAGAAACTGCTCGATATATGCTTAATTTACTGCGCTGGTGGCGTTCTTCAGCGCCAACGTGGGGAGACTGGTTACCGAACCGGTAACAGAATCATATGCCCGCAGAGTCATTTGACCTTTTTTTGTTACAGCCTGTGCCAAGAGCCGTCCGTCCGTTTCCCGGAAGCAGAATGTACCTTCCTTCAGCTTCACCCAGCCGGTTGCTGCAGTGCCGTCTGTATTCAGATAGAATCTGCCGCCGTCCACATCGATCCACTTGCCATGCACCATGAAGCCGTTCTCATCAAAGTAATACAACTGCTCATGAATGGTACGCCAGCCACGGGCGGCTTCGCCGTTGCTCAGCAGGTACTTACTGCCGGTTTCCGTATCGATCCAGCCGGTACGCATTGCGCCGGTGTCGCTGAAGAACCGCTCCTTGCCGTTGATCTCAGCCCAGCCGGTAGCAGCCGCACCGTTCTCCAGCAGGTAATATGTAACACCTTCATAGCAGAACCAGCCGGTTCTCGGTGCGCCCTCTTCATAATAATACCAGTTTCCGGACTCCAGCACCCATCCGTTCAAAACAGGGGCGTTCTGCTCCGGTTTTGCTTCCTGACCGGCTTCTCCAACCTTAAAGGAAACGCTGCACAAAGTGGCAAGCTGTCTCTTGGTCAAAATCTGACCGTTTTCCACATAATTACACAGGGCCTCAGCTGTCAGCTGGAATGTATATACACCATTTTCCAGGTTGCTGAAATCCAGCGCGTCGTTAAATCCGTCTTTATTCAGATCGTAGATCCCAATATCCTTTGACAGAGAATGGCTCAAACACTCCTGCCCGTTCTGATCAAGCACGCTGATCTGAATCGAGCCGATAGCACTATACACGGAGGACACTTCACCTGCCAGCGAAAAGTCGCTGCCCCCGGGAAGCCCATTGGGCACAGACGCATCGGAAACTGTAATATCCTCTGTATTGAACCGCTCAGGCATTGCTTGCTCGGCAGAAATATAGCACACAACACCGCTGTCGACTACCTGATAATAGTACTGTCCCAAGGTATTCTCATACAGGGCAGTAACCAGCAGCCGCTCGCCGGGCTCTACCTGACGAACCGCGTCGATCTTGGCTTCCGCAGACTCGGGAGCACCGGGCTGGTTATACAGCACCGCCCCATCCTGCGCCTTAACATACATATAAGAAGCGTACTCTGTGCAGTTGTCCAGGTACTCTTTCTGACCGAACACAACGATACCCTCGAACTGTGTCCAGCCGCCGTAATACTCCGCAAAGGCTTCAATGGAGCAGGAAGCGGCATAGCCCGCATAGGGGCAAAGGGCAAAGCCATAGCTTTCTGTAAAGTATACCATGCCGTCCAAAATGGCATAGATCACCACTGCGTGACCGTAGCGGGAGCCGGCGGCGGTGCTGGTCTTCTGGAAGCCCACCAAAATATTGTATACATCCCGGGTTCCGTTGCGGCTGGCTGTATTCAGTGCTTCTTCAAGGGTATAATTCTCGGCAGAATACGCCTTTACCCGGTAGCCCTGATCGGTATATTCCAGATCCTTATAAAAATCGTACTGATCATTGCCGTTTCCCATGATCGCCCACTTATTGATTCCCAAATAAGCAAGCTGATAGCTGGCAAGCAGTCCGCAGTAACCGTGCAAAGAGTCTTTGCCTGAAGCTGACAGTGCCCTGTAATAATGCTGCTGGATCTGCTTGCGCACCTGCTGAACTTTGTTGTTCGGGGCAGCGGAAGCACCCAGTGGGAGCGCAGCTACAACCAGCAGCAGGCTCAATATCAGGGCCGTAATTCGCTTGATCAACTGTACTCCCTCCTAGCATAGGGCTAAAAAAGCCCAAGATTGAGACGATTATAACATCTTGTAACCAAAAAATCAAGGTCTGTGGAAACAATAATTACATTTTGTATCTTTTTTGTCACTTTTATCCAACAATCCTCGTGAGAATCCGCCTCACAACCCCTTGTTTTTACAATTTTAACCAATAAATATACCCTGTACCGGCACTGTTTTGAAAGACAGACCGGGCAACTGTGTCACCGGTACAAGCACATCGGGCGCACTGCAGAAGCAGCGCGCCCGACTTTCTATTACATATTGGCTTTTATGGCGGAGATTAGAATATCCCCTGCTACCACCCGGTCTTCTGCGGCAAAGGCTGCCTCAAAATTATCTGAGTACAGCACCTGGGCATTGGGCGGGAACTCCTCGTCCCCTTCCCATACAAGCAGCCGCATAGAAAACGGACCGATCAGGCAGAACTGATATCCCGCGTCACCGTGCTGCAAGGGCACAGCGCCCATTTTTTCCGCAGCCGCCCGAAACGCTGCCACCTTTGTACCAAAGGTAAACGCCGCCCGGGTCAGCACCCGACCGGTATAAGGCTTGATATACATTTCCCCCCAAGGCATTTCCCGGAAGGTCTTCCACGTTCCGCCCCAAGCCACGTCCCGACATTCCAGCAGATAGCGCAGCAGGAAGGTCTGCGTCGCCAAGGGCGGCAGCCCGCCGCCATCCAATGCCCGAATGGCATAACGGGGATGGGCGATCCCAAAGCTCCTGCCCAGGAGCGTCACGGTAAATTCCGTGCCGTCCCACTTTACATCCGGCACTCTGGCTGTAACCTCCGCCGGATCGAGCTGTTTGAATTTCTCTTCGTAATAAGCAAAAGGAACTTCTTCCTTATGATTCTCGATTTGCATAACTGCTCTCCTTGAAAAAACAGCCGGGAGGGACTCCCTCCCGGCTGCAAATGCCGTATACTCTTACAGATCCAGATAGGAATCGGAGTACAGAACGTTGTTCTTGAAGATGTCGCAGGACTTGATGGTCTCCATCAGACGGCGGTCGTTGGGGTTCACGATGGCAGAGGTCAGACCCTGCATCATGCACATTGCCACCAGCGTGGAGTCCATAATAGGACGGACATCCTTGGGCGCACCGTTGGAGTTGTTGGACAGACCGCCGGTAGACTTCAGACCCTTATCGGAGAACATCTTAATAGCCTCCAAAACCTCCATCTGCTTGTCCTGCATACCCTTAACCACCAAGAACAGCGGATCGAACCACAGATCGTCGGAGGTCATACCCAGGCTGAGACCTCTCTCCAGCATATTGTGGCAATGCTTCATACGCTCTTCATTGTCCTTAGCAATACCGTCAGCAGAGCAAAGCGCGATACAGATAGCATCATTGGCAGCAGCCAGGTCGATATAACCGATACGGGAGCCGGCGTCCGCAGAGTTGACGATGGGCTTGCCGTTTTCCCGGTTGTAGACATTGATACCGGCCTCGATGGCCTTCATATTGGCAGTATCCAGTGCCAGAGGTACGTTGTTGAAGTTCTCCTGCAGCAGCTTAACTGCCCACATCATACGCTCAGGGCCGTCCTTTTCAGCAGGACCGATATTCAGGTCCAAATAGGTTGCGCCGGCAGCGATCTGCTGGGCAGCCCGTTCCAGAATGGGCTTAGGATCCCGCTCGTCCATCGCCTTGCGAATGGTAGGCGCGATACAATGGATCCGTTCGCCGATGGTAACGAAGGTTTTCGCGTCCGGGTTGTGTCCTTTGTAGGTAACACCCATATCCACAACCTCGATCTTGGGAACACGGGTCTGCAACAGCTCGTCGAAGGACAGCTCCTTCACTTCCGTCTGCGCTGCGCCTGCCTTGGCAGCCCGTTCCGCTTCTGCTGCCGCTACTGCGCTCTCGTATTCCTTATCCTTTAGGTACTTAGGCAGCTGCACTGCCTCCAAAGGACCGACCACAACATTCCAACCGGGGAGCTTTTCCTGAATCTCACCCTTCATCACGGCCACCTTGCCGGGAATGATCAGCGTGCGATTTTTAATCTTGTTTTCAATGTCCAGCTCCTCAAAGGTCTTCTTGATCGTGGAAGAGGACAGCTTACCGGCAGCCCAAGCCGTCAGCACAGACATACCGGAGGCGTCGGTGATGATCAGATTCACCGGCGCGCCGGAGCGTTCCATTTCACCGGACACCAGGAAGTAGGTCAGCGCGAAGTCAACGGTCAGCGCGCAGGGACTATTTTCATCCGCGCCGTTGATGGGATATATCTTCGCCTCCACCTTCATAGGCTTCTGAGGATCGGTGAAAATGTTCTGCCGCAGGCCGTACAGGGGCAACGCCTGGGCATAGGTCATAGTTTCCATCACAATGATGGAAGCGTACTTTTCAGTAAACATAGCTGCATAAGCGGTCTGCAGCCGGGCATCGCCCTTAGCCAAACGCGCAACATTGACGATGGAAGGATAGCCCATCGTCCGGTCGCCATCTTTAATGGCGGTACGGCGGGCCAAAACGGCATTTGCCAAAGTTTCCTTAGCAGTTTTGCCGGTAACATCCAGTACAAGATTCTTGTTGCCCTTGGCCTCCAGCTGCTTCACGGTGTCGTA